>NZ_JAWOUS010000005.1:0-257009 GCF_033339495.1 Vibrio sp. 2134-1 | reverse complement strand
CTTTAAAATACAAAACGCCCGATGAAGTACATCGAGCGTTTTAGTTAAAAAGTGTCAACCCATATCAGGACGGGTCATATTCGCCCATTTGACACAGGGAAAGGCCAACTACATGGCTTGTTCGGAAATCAAGTTATGTTTATTAAGTAGTCGATACATGGTTGCACGCGAAACTCCGAGCTCTTTCGCCGCATTTGAAACTTGACCAGAATGAGATTCCAAAACAACCAGCAACGCATCACGTTCACTCTTCTCTCGGATTGCTTTCAAGCTGCGCTTTGAGTCATTACGTTGAGGTAAATCTAAGTGATGCTCTTCAATCATTACGCTGTCGGACATTAATACCGCTCGCTTCACTTGGTTCATCAGCTCACGCACATTTCCAGGCCAGAAATAACGTGTCAGTGCCTTGAATGCATCCTCAGAAAAGCTTTTTGCTTGCGAGTTGTACTCTTTTGAGAACTCTTGTAAGTAGAAACGAGCCAGCAATGCGATGTCACTCGCACGTTCTTTCAAGCTAGGGACATTGATGCGCAGAACGTTGATGTAATGGTAAAGCTCTTCATTGAAGTCACCGTCAATCAAAGCTTTTTCAACATCCGACGAGTTAGCAGCAAGAATACGCACGTTAACCGCTTTTACGCCATCTTTGGTATCAATGGTGCCTTCTTGCAAGAATCTCAGCAGATTCATTTGCTGCTCTTTTGAAATGGTAAGAATGTCATTAAACAACACGGTGCCACCATCTGCTTGTTCAAGCAGGCATGCTTCCATATCTTCATCGGCGTTAATACCAAATACTTCAGCTTGGAAACGTTGTTCATTGAGTGCGCGACAGTTAATTGCCATAAACGGTTTATGAGAGCGTGAAGAGACTTTATGGATGGCCCTAGCAACCGCCTCTTTACCAGTCCCACTTTCCCCAGAAATCAGAATGCTGACGTCCGTTGGACCAATGCGCTTCACTTGATCGCGTAAACGTTTCATCGGGATAGATTCACCGATCAAACCCATATCTAAACTGCTACCAAAACTAGGCCAAACTTTTTTCTCCAACTTAAGCATGCCAAGCTGGTGACCTATTGTGCTTAATAACTGTGCATCTGGGATCGGCGCTGTGAAAAAATCGATACAAAAGTTAACAATGAACTGGCATATGGTGTCAGTGCCAAGCTGAGATTCACGAATAAACGCTAACCAACGTACGTGTTTGTGAGAGCTGACTAAGTTCGCCAAACCATTCAAGCTGAACTCGTCATGGCTGAGATCAACAATACCGATACATGGACCAATATCTTCTAACAGCGTATTAGCTTTGCGTAAGTCACCTACTTGGTGACACTTCCAGCCCACTTGCTCCAGTACCGATAACCAAGGCTCATAAGTACCGCCAACTACCACAAGCGATCCCGGGATGGAATCCATCTTAAACTGCCCAGCCATTCTCTAACCCTTTTTCATTGTTAATAGAAATTTTGTGCCACAAACTTATCTTTGCGAGCGGGTAACATTATCGAGACTCCGCCCCCTCACGTCTGTCTCAGTATTAAGACTATGCAATAGATTGAGATTTGGCGAATGTTTATTTGCATATCCCATTAAAAGGCAAGTGCAACAACTTGAATTACCTTAACTAAAAGGCAAAAAAAACCACCCGAAGGTGGTTTTTTTACTCATCCTATCGAATTACGCTTGCGGGCGCATTGCAGGGAATAAGATCACGTCACGGATAGTGTGCGTGTTAGTCAGTAGCATAACCAAACGGTCGATACCGATACCTTGGCCTGCTGTTGGCGGTAGGCCGTGCTCTAGAGCAGTGATGTAGTCTGCATCGTAGAACATTGCTTCGTCGTCACCAGACTCTTTCGCTTCAACCTGTGCTTTAAAGCGTGCATCTTGGTCTTCAGCATCGTTAAGCTCTGAGAAACCGTTCGCTACTTCACGGCCACCGATAAAGAACTCAAAGCGGTCTGTAAAGAACGGGTTATCATCGCTACGACGAGCCAACGGAGAAATATCTGCTGGGTAACCAGTGATGAACGTAGGCTGCATTAGCTTAGGCTCTGCTGTTTCACCAAAGATCTCTTCAAGAAGCTGACCGCATGTCCAGAAAGGTTCTACTTCAACGTGAACAGATTTCGCGATAGAAACCATTAGATCACGGTTTTGTAGGTCTTCTTCTGTTAGCGCTTGGATTTGCGCGTGGTCTGGGTTGTAGTGCTTGATTGCTTCGAACATGCTCATACGAGTGTAAGTACCACCAAACTCAACCGTTTCATCACCGTAAGGCATTGACGTTGAACCTAGAACTTCTTGCGCCACTGAGCTTAGTAGTTCTTCAGTTAGGTCCATCAGATCTTTGTAGTCTGCGTACGCCATGTAGAATTCCATCATTGTGAATTCTGGGTTGTGGCGTGGAGAAAGGCCTTCGTTACGGAAGTTACGGTTGATTTCGAATACGCGATCAAAACCACCAACAACTAGACGCTTCAGGTATAGCTCTGGCGCGATACGTAGGTACATTGGCATGTCTAGTGCGTTGTGGTGCGTGATGAATGGACGCGCACTCGCACCGCCAGGGATAACGTGCATCATTGGCGTTTCAACTTCCATGAACTGCTTAGAGATCATGAAGTTGCGGATTGCAGACATTACTTTAGAGCGTACTACAAACGCTTGACGAGAGTCTTCGTTAACGATCAGGTCAACGTAACGTTGGCGGTAACGCATCTCTTGGTCAGTTAGACCGTGGAACTTTTCTGGAAGTGGACGTAGTGCTTTGGTTAGCAACTCGTACTCTTCCATGTTCACGTATAGGTCACCCTTACCAGACTTATGAAGTGCACCTTTAACACCGATGATGTCACCGATATCTAGACCTTGGTATTTTTCTTTAAGTACTTTTTGAACCGCTTTGTCAGCGTAAGCTTGGATACGGCCAGAAGTTTCTTGAATTACCAAGAATGGACCACGTTTAGCCATGATACGGCCAGCGATTGCTACTACGTGGTTAAGCTCTTCTAGCTCTTCCTTCGTCTTTTCACCGAACTCTTTCTGAAGGTCGCCCGCTAGTGCGTCACGACGGAAGTCGTTTGGATGGCCGTTCGCTTTGCAGCTCTTTCGGATTGCATCCAGTTTAGCGCGGCGTTCAGCAATCAGCTTATTTTCTTCTAGTACAGTTTCGTTTTGAACAGCATCAGTCATTTTCGATGTATCCTGTTTTTGTCGGTGAAAAGCTTTATAGACCTGATTTCAGGCTAGCTTCAATAAATTTGTCCAGATCGCCATCAAGAACCGCTTGAGTGTTACGGTTTTCAATGCCCGTACGGAGGTCCTTAATACGTGAGTCATCCAATACGTAAGAACGGATCTGGCTACCCCAGCCAATGTCAGACTTAGCGTCTTCATTAGCTTGTTTTTCCGCATTTTGCTTTTGCAATTCAAGCTCAAATAGCTTCGCTCGAAGCTGTTTCATTGCCTGATCTTTGTTCTTATGTTGAGAACGGTCATTCTGACACTGAACCACTGTGTTCGTAGGTACGTGCGTAATACGTACCGCAGATTCCGTGGTGTTTACGTGCTGACCACCTGCGCCTGATGCACGGTAAACGTCAATACGTAGGTCGGAAGGATTAATGTCGATGTCGATGTTTTCATCAATCTCTGGATAGATGAACGCAGAAGCAAATGACGTATGGCGACGACCGCCTGAATCGAACGGAGATTTACGAACAAGACGATGAACGCCCGTTTCAGTGCGTAACCAACCGTACGCATACTCACCAGAGATGCGAACTGTTGCCGACTTAAGACCCGCGACTTCACCTTCAGAGACTTCAATCACTTCAGCTTTGAAGCCTTTCGCTTCTGCCCAACGTAGGTACATACGCAGCAGCATGTTAGTCCAGTCTTGTGCTTCTGTACCACCAGAGCCTGCTTGCAAATCGATGTAACAATCAGAGCTATCGTGGTCGCCAGAGAACATACGACGGAATTCAAGCTTTTCTAGCTTCTCTTCCAACTCAGCAAGTTCTGGTTCAATTTCGTCAAATGTTTCTTGATCTTCTTCTTCTACAGCCAGCTCAAGAAGACCTTCTACATCTTCCACACCTTGCTCTAGTTGATCAATGGTTTCAACAACCGCTTCTAGTGATGCACGCTCTTTACCCAGTGCTTGCGCACGCTCAGGTTCGTTCCATACATCTGGTTGTTCAAGTTCTGCGTTGACTTCTTCTAGACGCTCTTTCTTCGCGTCATAGTCAAAGATACCCCCTCAGGACATTTGTGCGCTGAGACACGTCCTGCAGACGGTTTTTAATTGGATTGATTTCAAACATGTTTACTCAACATTTTAGAATAGAATTTAACCGAGAAATTCTACTGAAAAATGTGACCGAGATACAGGAAAATTTCGGATGAGAAATCAGATTGCGGTGAGAGAGAGCACGGTCATAAAATTTTACGCCCACTTAGGGGCAACCGTACTCTATAAGAAAGGTTGATCTAGGTATTACTTAGCTTCGATATGGTCGATCATCAATTGCAATGATTGATTACCACGAAATTCATTCACATCCAGCTTATACGCGAGACGTACTGTTTTAACCGATGCATCTGGCCATCGACGTAGATCAACATTGAATGCAATACCGTCGATCATCACATTGGTAGGGTGACCTTTATAAAGCGGCTCTAACATCAATTTAAGATGCTTCTCACCCACCAGCTTTTGATGCAGTACTTTAAACTCACCATCAAAGATTGGTTCAGGGAAGGCTTGTCCAAAAGGGCCACCCGATCGCAGCTGTTCAGCAACATGCATAGAGAACTCTTCCGGCTTAAGTTCGCCATCTGACATGATCACGCCTTTTAGCGCCGCTTCATCGAGTTCCTTTTTTACCACTTCATCAAACAAACGACTGAAACGCTCAAAATCCTGCTCTTTAATCGTTAAGCCTGCTGCCATGGCGTGTCCACCAAACTTGATGATCAAACCCGGGTTTTGCGTGTCGATGAAATCCAACGCATCGCGCATGTGTAGCCCCGGAATAGAACGACACGAGCCTTTAATCGTCCCTTCTCCACCATCAGCAAATGCAATGACTGGACGATGAAACTTCTCTTTAATGCGCGAAGCCAAAATACCAATCACACCTTGGTGCCAATCACGTTGGAATAAGGCTAAGCCATAAGGAAGCTCATTGCCTTCACCAAACTGAAGGCGCTCACAGAAAGCCATCGCTTCTTGCTTCATGCCTTCTTCAATCTCTTTACGAGTCTGGTTTAAGCCATCCAATTCACTTGCCATGCGACGAGCTGCGTGGATGTTGTTACACATCAGCAGTTCAACACCGAAAGACATGTCATCAAGACGGCCTGCTGCGTTAATACGTGGACCTAAAGCAAAGCCAAAATCGGACGCAACTAAACGACGCGCATCGCGCTTAGCGACCTCAATTAACGCTTGGATGCCGGGACGCGCTTTGCCCGCACGAATACGTTGCAAACCTTGGTGTACAAGAATGCGGTTGTTTTCATCCAATGGAACGACATCGGCGACGGTACCCAGTGCAACAAGGTCAATCAGTTCCATCAACTTGGGCTCTTGCATCCCCTGTTCTGCAAACCAATTGTGTTTTCGCATATGAACGCATAGTGCCATCATGAGATAAAACGCGACCCCCACACCCGCAAGCGCTTTAGATGGAAAGCTACAGCTCTCAAGGTTTGGGTTCACCATTGCATCCACATCAGGCAACACTTGTCCTGGCAAGTGGTGATCGGTAACGAGCACGGTAATGCCATTTTCTTTTGCGTAACGCACACCTTCGATTGATGAGACGCCGTTATCCACCGTCATGATCATCTCAGCGCCAAGCTCTAAGGCTTGGTCAACGACTTCTGGACTTAACCCATAACCGTCTTCAAAACGATTTGGCACTAAGTAATCCACATTGTGACTACCAAGCATACGCAGCGCGAGTACTGATAATGCTGAGCTTGTCGCACCATCAGCGTCAAAATCACCGACAACGATGATGCGTTTTTGTTCTTTTATCGCCTGAAACAAAAGATCGACAGCTTGCTCAATCCCCCCGAGTTTTTGATATGAATGCAACCCACGGGCCGACGTTTCTAATTGTGAAAGATCCGTTATCCCACGGTTGATGTAGATACGTTTAAGAATCGGAGGAATGGAATCAGGAAGAAGGGAAAGATCTGGTTCAGGACGTCGTTGAATTTCTATCATGCTTGAAAGAGCCGACAACTTTGCCGGCTCTGCTCCTAAAGGATTATAGTTGCTTTAAACGTTTCAATAGCTCTGCAGGTGGTAGGTAGCCACCAACCATTTCGCCATTCGGTAAGAAGATTGCTGGCGTACCAGAAATACCCAATTGGCGACCTAGATTGTAATGCGCCTGGATGGTTTCTTTACACTGTTTCAAGTCTTTCGCAGGGTTATCAAATGTACGATTCACTTTCGCGTTGTGCATTGCCGACGCCGGATCTTCAGCACACCAAATCGTTGCCATTTGCTCTGCCACAGGGCCAGTTGCACCTTGGCGAGGGTAAGCCATGTAACGCACTGTAATACCTAGATCATTATAGCCTTGCATTTGGCTATGCAGACGCACACAGTAACCACAGGTGATATCAGTGAATACGGTCACAACATACTTTTCATCGTCGGCTTTGTATTCGATCATGCTATCGGAGAACTGAGCAATTTTCTCGGCGTTAAGCGGCGCTTGACGCTCTGCTATGACATCTTTGTAACTGCCATCATCATTAATGGCATAAAGCGTACCGGCGATAAAATGGCTACCATCATTTGAAGCAAACAGGATCCCGCCATTGGTTTGAATTTCCAATAAGCCAGCGACGTCTGATGGTTGAATATCAACGATAGATAAACCAAGCTTTGAGAACTTAGTTTTTAATGCTGCTTCATCAAAGCCGCTTTGTGCAGCTGGCGCCACTTGTTGCGCAGGAGTCTCCGTTTGAGCCTGACTTTCTTCTGCACCACAAGCGGTAACAAAAAATGGTAAAGTCAGCAGAGTTAGTCGGCGTAATACGCTCATGAAATTCACCTTAATGTAAAATCGTTTTTCCAAGAAGACATGGATGAATCTAACCATTGTTATGCTCTTGGGTGGTGTTGACTGTGGATCTGCTTCAATCGTTCAGTCGCCACGTGAGTATAAATTTGCGTGGTCGATAAGTCACTATGTCCTAAAAGCATCTGTACGACCCTGAGATCTGCGCCATAGTTCAATAAATGCGTGGCAAAGGCATGACGCAGTACGTGCGGCGACAGCTGATCAGTATCAATCCCTGCTATCAAAGCATAGTACTTAATACGGTGCCAAAACGTCTGACGAGTCATTTGTCTTGCGCGTTTACTAGGAAAAACAATATCAGATGATGTATCACCAAGTAACGCAGGGCGCCCTTGTTGAATGAACGTCTCGATCCAATCGACCGCGTTTTCCCCCATAGGAACCAGGCGTTCTTTACCACCTTTACCAGTCACGCGCACCACCCCTTGGCGCAAGCTAACATTTTCCATGGTCAAACTGACGAGCTCTGTCACACGCAACCCTGTCGCGTAGAGTAGCTCTAGCATCGCTTTATCGCGCAATTCTATAGGGTCATTCGGGTCTGGCGCTTCGAGCAACGCGTCCACTTGCTCTTCACTAATATCTTTGGGTAAACGTTGTGGCAGTTTAGGACTAACCAAAAGCGCACTCGGGTCATCAGCACGCACCTTCTCACGATGCAGGTATTGAAATAAACGGCGAATCGCCGACAACATACGCGCACGAGACGTCTGTTTGTAATCTAAATCTACAAGGTGGCTTTGATATTCTTGCAAGCCAGACAAACTGACAAAATCAAGACGGTATCGATGTTTTTCCATCCACACGAGCAGCTTCATTAAATCGTTTCGGTAGGAAGCCAACGTGTTCTCTGATAGACCACGCTCCATCCACATCGCATCTAAGAATTGCTCAACAAGCGAAAAATCTTGTTGATTGACAGGCTGTTGTGCCGTCATGAATGCTTCCTTATCTGTTTATATTTACAGTATTTAGATTAAAGCACCTGCCAATCCAATACCATAAAAAATCATCCCACATAGGATATTCGCTGCAATCTTCCTCAATTTATGGTTAGAATCTTCCACAACAGCAACACAAATAACGACGAATATAATGAAAATCGGACTCTTTTACGGCTCAACGACCTGCTACACAGAAATGGCAGCAGAGAAAATTCGTACCCTTATTGGTGAAGACCTTGTCGACATTCACAATGTGAAAGAGACACCGTTATCACTAATGGCGGACTACGACTTATTACTCCTTGGCATCTCAACTTGGGATTTTGGTGAAATTCAAGAAGATTGGAACGCGATTTGGCAAGACATCGCGACCACACCACTGAAAGGCAAAGTTGTAGCGCTGTTTGGTCTGGGTGACCAAGAAGGTTACGGAGAGTGGTATTTAGATGCGATGGGCTTACTTCACGATGAATTACAAGCCACAGGCGCAACCTTTATCGGTTACTGGCCAAATGAAGGCTACGAATTTGAAGCATCGAAAGCATTGATCGAAGATGGCAGCAAGTTTGTTGGACTTGCGTTAGATGAAGACTCACAGTACGAACTGAGTGATGAACGCATCGAAAAATGGTGTGAACAAGTTCTTGTGGAATTCCACGACACGCTTTAATAGCGCAAACACGTCATCATTAAAAAGTAAAAAGCCCGATGAAGTAATTCATCGGGCTTTTTATTATCTTGATAACGCGAAGTGATTACGCGGTTTCTTGTGCTAGCTCTGGGCGAGGTTTCGCGATGAAGAACATGCACACGATAGCCGCAAATGTTGGAAGCACCCAACCCATGCCGACTTCGAATAGTGGCAACATGTTAAACGCAGAAACATCAATACCCGATACTTTTGCCGCATCAACCAACGCAAACAGCAGAGATACAAGCAGTACTGCACGGTAAGCAAAGCGTGGATTCGGCAGTTTACTACGCACAAATGTTAGTGCAACCAACGCAATCGCCACAGGGTACAGCGCAAACAATACTGGCACTGACAGCGAAATCAGCTGCGCAAGACCAACGTTTGCAACCAATGCACAAACAGAACCATTAATCAGTACCCATTGCTTGTATGACAGTGGTGTTTTCGAGCTGAAGAAATCTGAACACGCAGAAATCAAGCCAATCGCGGTTGTCAGGCACGCTAGCAATACGATGACAGACAGAACGATTTGACCGTATGGACCAAACAACGCTTGAACGTATTGGCTAAGCACTAGGCCACCATTATCAGCACCAGCAGCAACCGTTGCACTCGTCGCACCTAAGTAAAATAGTGAGATGTAAACAAACGCAAGACCAGCAGCAGCAATACAACCTGCATAGATCAGATATTTAGTAGTTGCAGAGCGCTCAGTAATGCCTTTACCGCGCAGTGCATCAACCATCAGCATACCAAACATCAATGACGCGAACGTATCCATTGTGTTGTAGCCTTCTAAGAAGCCTTTGGTCAGAGGCTGCGTTAGGTATTCACCGTGCGCGCCAATCATATCGCCCTGAGGATCAAGGAAGACAGCGACAGCAAGAATGATCAAACCAACGAACAATGCTGGTGTCAGTACTTTACCGATAAGATCGATCAAGCGGCCTTGGAACCATGAGAACATCATCGCTGCGATAAAAAAGATCACTGAGAACGCTGTCAGATGCGTTTGTGACGCCTCAAGGAAGAAAGGTTTCACCGCCATCTCGTAAGCCACTAGGCCAGTACGAGGCGCTGCAAACGCAGGACCAATGATGATGAAAATCAGTGCAGCCATAAGAACTGCCGCTTTTTTCGGAAGATCTTGCGTCAAGTGATCCCAAGAACCACCAGCAACAGCAATAGCAACGATAGTAATAAGAGGTAGACCTACCGCTGTTAGCAAGAAACCAAACATAGCTGGCATTAAGTTTTCACCCGCTAACTGACCCGCTAGAGGTGGAAAGATAATATTGCCCGCACCTAAAAAGAACGCAAATAGCATAAAGCCTACTGCGATAATATCTGTTAGTTTTAACGTCTGCTTCACAGATAACCCTTGTCTTTTAATTAATGAATGTTGTGTATGCTTAGACCACTTTTTGTATACCTAAAGTCAATAAGTACACGTGGTTCAATCTATAAAATTTTCGCCGCATAATGACGAAAGACTCATCATTTGGCAACCTTTAAGAAAAAAACACCATATTAATTTAGTTTTCAAACTTAAAAGCAGTGGATATAACCAGATCCAAATAACAGACCAGTTCTTTATCTCGATCAATTAACAATACAATTTAATAACCAACAAAACAACAATCTATACAATTAATAAACAATAGAGCAATCCACTTAATTATTGAGCAAATATAAAACAATCATGAAGAACAAAAAACTGAAAACTAAAGGCTTCAATTTTAAGCAATTTTGTATTGAGGGTGGCGAGAGTGGTATGCCAGTCAGCACAGATGGGGTAATGCTTGGTGCTTGGATTCAAAGCCCTAACGACGCTAAAATTCTCGATATTGGCACTGGCACTGGCCTGCTTGCCCTGATGTGTGCTCAACGCTTTACGGAAGCTCAAATAACCGCGGTCGATATCGAATTAACAGCCGTTGCTGCCGCGCAAAAAAATATGGCCCAGTCTCCTTGGTCAGATCGTGTAAGTGTGCATCACACCGACATACTGCACTTTACGCCGACACATCCATTCCAACGCATCATTTGTAACCCGCCCTACTTCAACAGCGGCGAGCAATCGAAACACAGTCAACGTGCAACCGCGAGGCACACTGATACGCTAGGCCATAACGCATTGCTACAGCGTTGCTATCATTTGCTTGATGACGAAGGGAGAGCTAGTTTTGTGTTGCCAATCACCGAAGGCGAGCAGTTCATTGAGCTAGCATTAAACCAAGGTTGGTATCTATCGAGGATCTGTCGTGTGCAACCATCAGAAAAGAAACCAGTAAACCGATTGTTATTTGAACTGTCAAAACGACCTTGCGATTCGCAAACGTCACATTTAATTATCCGTTCAAATGACCGCTATAGTGATGATTTCATCCAGTTAACTCGCGAGTTTTATCTTAAGATGTGAAATAACATGTGATCCTTATCACCAATCACTTTATAATGTGCGACCTTTTTGTATTCTATGCTGTTGTGGCGAACCATTAACCAAGCTTTGCTTGTGGAGAACTCATTGTGATCAGAACCTTTGCTGAACTTGATCTAGACCAAAACCTACTTGAAGCCATTGAAGAGATGGGTTATGAACGCCCAACAAAAATTCAGGCAGAAGCGATTCCACAAGCGTTGGACGGTCGTGACATTCTAGCGTCAGCGCCAACAGGAACTGGTAAAACGGCCGCCTTCGTCCTGCCAGCATTGCAATACTTGCAAGACTTCCCTCGTCGTAAGCCTGGGCCTGCGCGTATTTTGATCCTAACGCCTACTCGCGAACTGGCGATGCAAATTGCCGATCAAGCACGTGCTTTGGCAAAAAATACCAAACTCAACATTTTCACCATCACTGGTGGTGTTCAGTACCAAGAGCACGCCGACATCCTTGCAACAACGCAAGACATTGTGGTTGCGACACCTGGCCGTTTAAAAGAATACATTGATGCAGAACGTTTTGATTGTCGTGCAATCGAATGGTTAATCCTTGATGAAGCAGACCGTATGCTAGATATGGGTTTTGCTCCTACTGTCGATCGCCTATCTAACGAATGTCGCTGGCGTAAGCAAACCCTTCTGTTCTCAGCAACGTTAGAAGGGAAAGGCGTAGAAGGCTTTACCGCTGATCTGTTGAATGACCCAGCAGAGATCGATGCAAAATCGCCGCTGCGTGAGCGTAAGAAAATTGCTCAGTGGTACCACCGAGCTGATGATGCTGAACACAAACTGGAATTACTAAAACACATTATTACTCAGCAAGCTGAGCGCACTATCGTCTTTTTAAAGACTCGTGAGCGTTTGGCTGAGCTACGAGCGCAGCTTGAAAGTGCACAGATTCCATGTTCTTGGATTCAAGGTGAAATGCCGCAAGATCGTCGTAACAATGCGATTTCTCGCTTCCGCGATGGAACTGTGAATGTGCTGCTCGCGACGGACGTTGCTGCGCGTGGTATCGATCTTCCGGATGTATCACACGTTATCAACTACGACATGCCACGCACGGCTGATGTTTACCTTCATCGTATCGGCCGTACTGCTCGCGCAGGTAAGAAAGGTAACGCTATTTCAATCGTAGAAGCACACGACCAACAAATGATGGATCGCGTTGCGCGCTACGTGAAGGAAGACATCAAAGAGCGTTTCGTGAAAGAGATGCGTCCTAAACACAAAAAGCCAGTGTTTAAGAAGAAAAAGAAAAAAGACGACAAGAAAAAAGTAGCGAAAAAGAAAACCGCTAAGAAGAAGTAATCTTGTTGGGGCCAAGTAGCTCAAGCTAGAAAATAACAAAGGGTTGGCAATGCCAACCCTTTTTCGTTTGTGCTGATAGAGATTAACGTCGATTACGTCTCAATCAGCTTTATTTTTGCTCTTCGCGTTTAAATACTAACTCTGTTGGCGTCGATTCATCTTCCACAAAGTAGTAACCCGCCGTATCAAACTTAGTCAGGTCTGCCACGCTCTCAACACGGTTTTCAATGATGTAACGCGCCATCATACCGCGCGCTTTCTTCGCGTAAAAACTGATGACCTTGTATTGACCATTCTTACAATCTTTGAATACTGGCGTGATCACTTGCGCATCTAAATTCTTTGACTTAACCGCTTTAAAGTATTCATTTGATGCAAGGTTGATAAGGACATTATCACCTTGAGCAGAAATCGCTTCGTTAAGCTTGTCCGTAATAACGTTGCCCCAAAACTGGTACAAGTTCGTACCCTTGTCGTTTGCAAGCTTGGTACCCATTTCAAGACGGTATGGCTGCATCAAATCAAGTGGTTTTAGTAAACCATAGAGACCCGATAGCATACGCAGATGATCTTGAGCATATTCGAAGTCCGCTTCAGATAAACTTTCGGCGTCTAGCCCTGTGTAAACGTCACCTTTAAATGCAAGGATGGCTTGTCGTGAGTTTTCCGTGGTAAACGTTTCACTCCACTCTTGGAATCGGCCCACATTTAAATCGGCAATCTTGTCGCTCACTTTCATTAAAGAGGCAACATCAGCAGGAGTCAGTTTGCGGCATACATCGATAAGCTCTTTTGAGTATTCGACCAACTCAGGTTGAGTAAATTTTTCTGTCGCTAACGGAGACTCGTAATCAAGAGTCTTCGCTGGAGAAACTACGATAAGCATGACTTTCCCTTCTCTAATTTTGTTTTTAATAGGGTACAAAAAAAGCCATGCATTGTCTGCATGGCTTTTTACATCGTACTAATAGCTTTCAACTATGAGTGATAGCTCACTTAGTCTTTTTTATCGTTGTACCAAATGCCTTCTTCAAGCTGAGATTTCAGCTCTGGGAAATCATTCGCATCAAATGTTGGCACTTTGCCTTCACCAAGCTGGCGGTTGTAATCTTTGGCCAGTTTAATCACGATGCCAGATAGCAAGATGATAGCCACTAAGTTAACTATCGCCATCAGACCCATAGAGACATCAGCAAGCGACCATACGACTGGTAACGAAGCTAGTGCACCAAACATCACCATACCAAGAACAATAACGCGGAAAATGCTTAAGCCCGCTTTATGATTGTGCTCTAGGAAGATTAAGTTCGTTTCAGCATACGAGTAGTTTGCAATGATTGAAGTAAACGCAAAGAAGAAGATTGCCACAGCAACAAAGATGCCGCCCCAATCGCCAACTTGTGAGCTCAATGCACGCTGAGTTAGCTCGATACCCGTCACTTCTGTTGCTTGACCGACATACTCACCAGACATCAGGATGATAGCCACTGTTGCAGAACAGATAACGATCGTATCCATGAACACGCCTAGCATCTGTACGTAACCTTGAGACGCTGGGTGTGGTGGGTAAGGTGTTGCTGAAGCTGCCGCGTTAGGTGCAGAACCCATACCTGCTTCATTCGAGAATAGACCGCGCTTGATACCGTTAATCATTGCCTGTGCAATTGCGTAGCCAAGACCACCTGCTGCTGCTTCTTGCAGACCAAATGCACTCTTAAAGATAAGCATCAATACATCAGGTAATTTCTCTAGGTTAGAGAACATGATGAACAGCGCTAGGGCTAGATAAAGTAGTGCCATGATCGGAACGATCATCTCAGCTACTCTTGCGATACGCTTGATGCCACCGAAAATAACAATTGCAGACAGTAAAACAACGGCAATACCAACATACAGGTTATTCCAACCAAATGCGTTGCTCATTGCATTGGCAATTGAGTTAGCTTGTACGGCGTTGAATACCAAACCAAAAGCGATGATTAGGAAAACTGAGAACAACACGCCCATCCAACGCATGCCCAGGCCTTTTTCCATGTAGTAGGCAGGGCCACCACGGTAGTTGCCATCATCATCTTTGGTTTTGTATAGCTGCGCCAGTGTGCTCTCAGCAAACGATGTTGCCATACCAAGCATTGCAATCAGCCACATCCAGAAGATCGCACCAGGACCACCCGCAGTCAATGCAACTGCAACGCCCGCCATGTTACCTGTACCAACACGTGCAGCAAGACTAGTACAAAGCGCTTGGAAAGAGGAAATACCAGCTTTGTCTGCTTTACGGCTGTTCTTAAGAACAGAGAACATGTGGCCGAAATGGCGGAACTGAATGAACCCTAATCGAACGGTGAAGTAAATACCAACACCAACAAGAAGATAAACCAGAATCGAGCCCCAGAGGAGATCGTTCATCAAATTGATTAAGTCTGTCATGTGTACCTCAAAGTGAGTTGCGCCAGTCTATGCGTCCTAGCCATCCACCAAATTGCCTGCTAAGTGTCAAAGTGTGCTTAGCTTTTTAAGTAATGTTTATGGGCAATCTAGAATCGTAAACGTCGCTTCATGCATCCATTTTACGTACCAGCGTATTTTTTGACGGGCGGATAATGCAACCTAGGAGCGCAAAAATCAATATGCAACAACAAGAATAACATTGTTATTTTTCACTATAAAGTCACCAAAAAATAACATAAATAGAAGACTTAACACTCAAACTGCGCAACATTTCAATTACCAAACACCAACATAAATAATTATTCTTCATTAAATGGGATGGTAAACTGTATAAACAAGAACAAGCTAGTATTCACAAGGTGTTACATAAATTTACGCTAGTGACTTACCATCTAATTGAACACTATTTCATCAAACTGATTTTATGCAACTTTAACCTTTGCGCAGTGCACCCATTCATCAAATCGAATTAACATAGAAAATCTCTCTATTTAATCGTTTTCTTGAGATCGTTTGTGCATTTTTTATCCACATCGTTGCAATAAAAAGTGTGATTTTGAGAATATTTTTGCACGAAAATGTCATGCTACCGACACAAATGCGAAATATATCATGGTTATTCTCACGGCTATTGTGGTACTTAAAAAACTCCACAAGGACTGGTTACAACAGTTTAGCTTAAGAAAGGTAAAGGTGGCTTATGGAAGGCTTTCAACTAGATGACATTTTTAATCTGGATACTACCTCAACAACCAAATCTCGTGCCAAACCAGTAAAGCGAAAGTGGCGTGAAATAGAAGAGATGAACGACAGACGCAATTTGCTTAAAGAGCTGCGCGAACTTGATGTCTGTACCGATTATAACTTGGAAGACATTAAACTCTAATTCAAACAAAAGGCACCTTACGGGTGCCTTTTGTTTTTTGTTTACAGTGACCGTAAACACCGTGAGTTTATGTACCAAGGTTTAAGTATGAATACCATTATTACTCAATGAGAATCTTCCGTACTTTTTGCCGAGAAATATGCACACGAAATTTTCGTTTGATTCCCAATAAATAAGAAGTGTATCTCACAAACCCGAGAGACGACTTTCGCTCGCTCAGGTTTCATCATTCAGTCTTAAACATACTCAGTATCACTTTGACGAACACGTTCGGCCAACTGCTTATAACGATCAGCAATCGTGTCACCAAATACAGGGTCATCCTCACTGACGCTCCATAAGCTCTCGACATGCTGCCAATCTTCTGTGGTAAATAACTCTTCAATGAGAGGCAAAATTTTTCGCTCTTCTAGCTCCAAGTGGCGCCTTTGCGATTCAATGAAATCTTCTAGGTGAGCGACGAACATGTCTTGTGGCACAACAGCATCCTGAAGGATCATCTCTATCACGGATGAAAACTCTCTGGTTTTACTCGCTAACTCTAGATGTTCTTTCTCTAAATTTTCCATGGTTTGTTGCTTACCATAGTGTTCAAGAAAGTGGTGATAGAGGATATCTTCTTTCGGGTGGTGTACTTTCTCCGAATGATTAGAGAGGTAATCAACAATCTCGCTTACTAACGCATAGTTGATTACACGTTCTTTTTTTATCTCATTAAGCTTATGGCGCAGTATCGCCAACAGACGAACCATATAACCATGTTCGCGTCGAATTCTTTCGATCATCATAGCGTCTCTCCTTAACACCTACTTTTAGTAAGTGTACATGAGAAATTTACTATCAGCCTCGAGCGTGCTCAAAAAAACAGCGATCATAGCATCCATGATCGCTGTCTCTTCATTTATACAGTTAATGGCAAATGCCAGTTAATTGGTGCTTTTTCTTGTGATGTAAGCAACTGGTTTGCTTGAGAGAAATGCTTACAACCGAAAAAGCCTCGATGTGCAGAAAGTGGCGATGGGTGTGGGGCAGCTAACACATGGTGCTTGTTGCGATCGATAAAGCGCCCTTTCTTCTGCGCGTGTGACCCCCACAGCAAGAACACTACACCTTCTTGATGCTGATTAATGGCTTCAATCACTCGGTCAGTAAACGTTTCCCAACCTGTCTTTGAATGTGAATGCGCTTTACCTTGCTCCACCGTTAATACCGTATTGAGTAACAATACGCCTTGTTCAGCCCAGCTTTGCAAAAAACCATGCTGAGGGATTTGGAAACCTTCAATATCTTGCGCCAGCTCTTTATACATATTAACCAGTGACGGTGGCGTTTTAATGCCAGGAAGTACAGAGAAACACAGGCCATGCGCCTGATTTGGGCCGTGGTATGGGTCTTGTCCTAGAATCACGACCTTAACGTCTTTGAACTCGGTAAAACGAAACGCGTTAAAGACATCTTTTGCGGGAGGAAAAATAGCTTTGCCTGCGGCGCGTTCGGCTTCAACAAAATTCAAGGTGTCTACAAAGTAGCTCTGCTTTTTCTCTTCGCCGATCACATCGTGCCAAGTGGGTGACTGATTCATGGAAAGTTCCTGTCCTAAATTTTGCTTCTATTCTAACGAGCGAAACTCAAACAAACAAAAACTTACCACGAACTTGAGACAAGTAATAAAAGACTAATGCTTCTGTGGCGTTCGAAAATGCCCCTGTCCGGTAATGTGACGATTAGGCATCGGTAAGCGAAGCACACGACGAGTGTAAGTATAAGGAGTAAAAGAGAATGGTCGAGACATGTTGGCATCCTTCTTTGCTAATTCAGAGATTGATGTTCAATGACTAAGAAAGAAAGGTGCCAACTTTGTGGTTACGCCATTAACTGTCAATGGCCGCTAAATGGAATTGACGCAACGTGTTGATCTCTTGCTGCCAAATATCTGGATCAATTGTTTCCAAAATCAGAGGGATACCATCAAAACGAGGGTCTTTCGCGATGTACTCAAAGCAATCCCACCCGATCTCTCCTTTACCTAGAGAATGGTGGCGATCTACTTTGCTGGCAAACTCTACTTTTGAATCATTTAGATGCATTGCTCTTAAATAGTGCATACCTACGATACGGTCGAACTCTGCAAAGGTGCGCTCGCAATCTTCTTTTGTACGTAAGTCATAACCAGCCGTAAAGGTATGGCAGGTATCAATACAAACGCCGACACGATCTTTATCTTCCACTTGCTCGATGATTTCAGCTAGGTGCTCAAACTTCCAGCCTAAGTTAGTGCCTTGACCTGCCGTATTCTCGATAACAGCGATCACATTCGGCACCGCTTTATGCGCAAGATTGATCGACTCGGCGATCGTCGCGAGACACTCCTGTTCAGAGACTTTCTTTAGGTGACTGCCCGGATGGAAGTTAAGCAAAGTCAGCCCCAACTGATTACAACGCTCCATTTCATCAATAAATGCCGCGCGGGATTTATTCAGCTTTTCTTCTTCCGGCGCACCCAAGTTAATCAGATAAGAATCATGGGGAAGAATATGCTCTGCTCCGAAACCCAGCATTTTACAGTTCGCTTTAAACGCACTGATGGTTTTTGCTTCTAAAGGCTTCGCCACCCACTGGCGTTGGTTTTTTGTAAATAGTGCGAAGGCATTCGCGCCAATTTCACGAGCTCTCAACGGAGCTTGATCGACCCCACCAGCAGCAGAGACATGTGCACCAATGAGTTTATTCCCAAGCTTGTTTTTCATGTTTGTCATTTAATCACTTTAGACTTTCAGTATTGCTACCTAAATACAGATAGTTGCGTTAACCAGTTTAAACTTTAATCTCAATTTGTAGTAAATTTACAACAAAACCAGTTATTAAATATTTTTTATATTCTCAAATAAATTGTAATTAGTTTGTTTTCAAAGGTTTTATTGATTTAACTCAATAAAATAACCTTAATAAAAATAATGTTTTTGGTTGTTTTTTGACTTAAATCAATATTAAAATAGTGGATATTAGCTATATAATACTCAGCTCAACGAAAATTCGAAAATTAACACCAATAATCACCACGTAAGTGGTCTAGGAGATAGTGATGATCCAAGGTATCCAAATTACAAAAGCGGCAAACGACGACCTACTAAACTCTATCTGGCTATTAGATAGCGAAAAAAATGAAGCTCGCTGTGTTGCTGCAACTGCTGGCTACGAAGCAGACCAAGTTATCGCAATCAGCGACCTAGGTGAATACGAAAGCCGTGAAGTTGCAATCGAAACTGCTCCTCGTATCGAAGGCGGCCAACACCTAAACGTGAACGTGCTTAAACGCGAAACACTAGAAGATGCAGTTGCACACCCAGAGAAATACCCACAACTAACTATTCGTGTTTCTGGTTACGCAGTACGTTTTAACTCGCTAACTCCAGAGCAACAACGTGATGTAATCGCTCGTACTTTTACTGAGACTCTATAATCTCTCAGTAAACTAGCTCGCTAGAATTTAAAAAGCTTGGTCTGCAATGACCAAGCTTTTTTTGTTTCAGAATCCTTCTAAACCCTTTCTATAATGGAAAGCAACTCGCCTCTAAGGTGCATTTCTTTGCGAAGGATCTTTCTGAAACGCTTGCGCTAAAGAGGTTGGATCACGCCTATCTCTTTGCAGTGACGCCCCTTCAGCCCACCAAATCAATTGATGCATAGTGCGATTCATATAGTTGTCCCACTGCGTCTGCTCCGACTCATCCTCAGCAACGCCCTGTTCATCAAACACTTCTTGCGCTTTCGGAATGTGGATCATCGCAGAGACAGGTAGACATCCAAGTTCAGATAAGAAGGTACGCATAGAAACGGCAGCTCTAACACCACCCCATTGTCCGGCAGAATAGGTCACGATAGCACTCGGCTTGTAAGAAAACAGCGAACTGCCGAAATGGTTAAGCGTGTTCGCCAGAGCAGGACTCATCGAATGGTTATATTCCGGGCTAACCATCACATACCCATCCGCATGTTTGATTTTGTCTGCCAGCTCACTTAGGTTCTGCGGAACTTTAGAGCGGTGATAAGCAAACTCGGGCTTAAACACATCACCAAAGTCGTAATTCAAAGGGTCGATGATTTCGACCGTATGTTGCGAATGTTGACTCGCGATGAGTTTTTCACACGCTTTACTGACTCGCATTCCTAAACGGGCTGGTCGTGGTGGCGTGCTGTCTCTCACTGAGCCAAGAAAAATCAAAAAATGCATGCTTCTCTTTCCATCTCATTTAGTTAAGTTCGTTTCTCAATCATAAAGAGAGTCAAAACTTACCGACAATAAAAAAGGTGAATGATTACTCATTCACCTCTCGTTATTTCTGTTTTTGATACTTACTATACTTTGAAGCTTACTGCACGCGGCGCAGTACTTGTTTCAATGCGTCAAAGTCTGCGTCGAGCTCTTCCGATAGCAGCTCCATCGCAGCGTGCTTCGCTAGTGGCGCAGGAAGCTCGATATCGGATTCTAGAATATCATCCACGACTTCTTTGAACTTCGCAGGGTGAGCAGTACATAGGAACAGACCGGTTTCACCGTCTTGCAATTGTTCTTCAAGCACTCGGTAAGCAATCGCACCATGCGGTTCGCATAGGTAGCCTAGAGCATGTAAATCTTTCACTGACTGTGCGCTTTGCTCATCAGATACTGCGCCTTTACCTAACGTCTCCAAGCCCCACTCTTTCACGCGGCACAGCTCTTCAATACGAGGCCAGTTGTTTGGTTGGCTCACGTCCATCGCGTTCGATGTTGTTGCGACTGTTGGTTTTGGCTCCCACTTACCTGTTTCTAGGTAGCGAGGAACAGTGTCATTGGCATTAGTTGCCGCGATAAAGCGTTTGATAGGCAAGCCCAGCGCTTTTGCCAGTAGACCAGCAGTTAGGTTACCAAAGTTACCACTTGGTACTGATACCACTAGGTTTTCACGCTCTTGCTTGCTCATTTGCGCAGCTGCTTCAAAGTAGTAACAGATTTGCGCCATCAAACGGCTGATGTTGATTGAGTTTGCAGAGTTCAGACCGATCTCTTCACGCAGTGCTGAATCATCAAAAGCTTGCTTAACCAGTGCCTGACACGCATCGAAGTCGCCATCGATCGCGACAGTGTGAATGTTTTTACCAAGCGTACAGAATAACTTCTCTTGCAGTGGGCTGATTTTTCCTTTCGGGTAAAGAATCACAACATTGATGTCTTCCATACCGTAGAAAGCATGCGCAACGGCTGCGCCAGTATCGCCAGACGTTGCCGTCAGAATGGTGATCTTGCCGCCGTCCGAAACCGCAGCAAGAGATTGCGCCATAAAGCGACCACCAAAGTCTTTAAACGCAAGCGTTGGACCATGGAACAGTTCCAGTGCATAAACACCGTCTTTTACTTGGTTGATAGGCGCAGGGAATTGAAACGCTGCATCAACAAGGGCATTCACTTGCTCCTCTGTAAGTTCATCTCCAATTAACGCCGATAGAATCTTAGTGCTACGAGAGACAAAGTCTTCTGCAAGCAGCGCATCGATATCTTCAAATTTTGGTAATTCCGATGGGAAAAATAGACCTTGGTTACGGCCTAACCCTTGGCGAACGGCTTGGCCAAAGGAAACTTGTTCATCATTTTCTTTTATATTGTAAAGCTTCATAGCTCACTTCCTGTTACTTTCGAACCCTGCTTATCTAGACGACAAACGTGGACGAATCCTTCTTCGTTTTGTACGTAGTTTTGTTCTAACCAGCGAGCAACTCGCTCAGCGACATCTTTCTCTTTGCAAATACTGAACAGTGTCGGACCACTGCCAGAAATACCGGTTGCCAATGCACCCGCAGACGCTGCGTATTGACGTGCATTCGCAAAACCTGGAAGCAGTTTCTCACGATACGGTTCTGCGATCACGTCTTTGATCATTTTTGCAGCAAGTTCTGGCTGACCAGAATGACACGCATGAATAAAGCCTGCAAGGTGGCGACCATGAGCAATGATATCTTGTCGGCGGTATTGAGATGGTAGGATCTCACGCGCTTCCGCCGTTGATACCTTGATACCCGGATAAGCCATCACCCAGTACCAATCATCAAAGCAAGGCACTTCTTGACTGATGATACCCAACTCTTCAAGCATCAGTTGCACACCACCAAGGTAACATGGCGCAACGTTGTCGTAGTGAATACCACCAGAGATCTTGCCTTCCATCTCTCCCATCAGCGCCAATAATTCTGTCTCGTTAAGTGGCTGTCCATGGAATCGGTTCAATGCATCTAATGCAGCGACGATAGAACATGCACTTGAGCCTAAACCAGAGCCAATTGGCATGTTCTTTTCTAGCGTCATTTCAAGTGGTTTTAGCTCAACACCTTTTTTATCTAGCTCGCGAGAAAACACCAGCCAACAATCGTAAACGATGTTTTCTTTTGGCTCTGTAGGCAACTTAGAGACAAAATTACCCGCAGTTTTCAGACTGAACGGCTCAGTCCCTGCCTTAACTTGCACTCTGTCACCTAGCAAGGTCCCATCCACTGGGGACACGGCCGCCCCCAGCACATCAAAGCCAACGCTTACATTACCAATTGATGCTGGGGCATAAACCACTACATCCATATCACTTGAACTCATTATTGTTATACCCCTAGTTTCCAACCTAAAGTACGCATCACGTCAGAAAATACACCCGCAGCCGTTACTTCGGTGCCTGCACCATAGCCACGTAACACTAGTGGGATTGGCTGATAATAACGGCTGTAAAATGCCAGTGCGTTTTCACCGTCCTTGATTTTATACATTGGATCGTTTTCATCCACCGCTGCGATGCTTACTGTGCACTTGCCCTCATTAATCTCACCAACGTAGCGCAGTACTTTGCCTTCTTCCGCTGCCTTTGCAGATAACTCTTTAAAGTAAGCGTCTGCTTCAGGTAAACGCGCCATAAATTCATCAACGCTACCAGAATCATCAAAGCCTGGTGGCAGAGCTTGATCAACCACAACGTCTTCTAGTTCTAGAGACATGCCTGCTTCACGAGCCAGGATCAGAAGCTTACGCGCGACATCCATACCAGAAAGATCATCACGAGGATCCGGTTCAGTAAAACCATTTTCTTTTGCGATATTAGTTGCTTCACTTAGGCTCATACCTTCATCTAACTTACCGAAGATGTATGACAGAGAGCCAGAAAGAATACCGCTAAAGCGCTCTAGCTCATCACCCGCTGAGATTAGGTTTTGCAGGTTTTCGATTACCGGTAGACCCGCCCCCACAGTTGTTTCGTACATCAGCTTGCGACGAGAGCTGCGCGCAACACCGCGAAGCTGATGGTAGTAAGCCATGCTTGCTGTGTTTGCTTTTTTATTTGGTGTAACGACATGGAAACCAGCTGCTAGGAAATCAGCGTATTGGTTCGCGATATCTTCACTTGATGTACAGTCAACCAATACTGGGTTGATGATGTGGTTACGTTGAACCAAAGAAATCAAACGCGCTAGGCTGAACTCTTCTGTCGCTGCCGACATACGATCACGCCAATGCTCGAGTGGCAGACCTTCACTATCAAGTAAAAGACCTTTGCTGTTTGCCAAGCCACACACGCGAATAACGATGCCTTTTTCCGCAAGCTTCGCCTGTTGACGCTCGATCTGATCCACCAGCTCACCACCAACGCCACCAATACCAACCACGAAGACGTCTAGGAAGTGCTTAGAGTTGAATAGGTTTTCGTGACACGCTTTGATCGCTTCAGAGATTTTATCTTCAGGAATCACGGCTGAGATAGCACGCTCAGATGAGCCCTGTGCGATGGCTACAATGTTTACGTTCACTTCAGCAAGAGATGAGAAGAAGCGAGATGCAACACCGCGCGATGTACGCATGCCGTCACCAACCAACGTTATGATTGAAACATTATCAATAAACTCGACCGGCTCTAATAAGCTATCTTTCAGTTCCAACTCAAACGCATCGGCCAGTACTTGTTGCGCTTTTGCTTTATCTTCTGCCTCAATACAGAAGCTAATGCTGTACTCAGAAGAAGACTGAGTAATAAGAACAATAGACACACCAGCGGAAGACATTGCGCCAAATACGCGGCTTGCCATGCCAACCATACCCTTCATACCTGGGCCGGAGACGTTAACCATGGTTAGGTCGTTTAGCGTCGTGATACCTTTGATCGCCAGATTGTCTTCACCAGTGTCTTGCCCAATCAGAGTTCCTGCACCTTGGGGGTTAAAGCTGTTTTTGATCAGACATGGGATATGGAATTGTGCGATTGGGGCGATGGTTTTCGGGTGCAGAACGGAAGCACCGAAGTAAGAAAGCTCCATCGCTTCTTGATAGCTAAGAGATTTAAGTAAGCGAGCATCTTCCACTAAACGAGGGTCGCAGTTGTATACACCATCTACGTCAGTCCAGATCTCACAACAATCTGCGCGCAGACACGCCGCAAGAACCGCCGCCGAATAATCAGAGCCATTGCGACCAAGTGTTACCAATTCACCTTTCTCGTTACCTGCGGTAAAGCCAGGCATGATATTCACATGGCCCAGAGGAAGAGGGTTTTGGCGGAAGTTTTGCGTTGAAACATCTACATCAACCATGGCTTCAAGGTGATCACCTTTTGCGTATAGGTATTCAACTGGGTCGATAAGATGTGCAGGCTGGCCTTTGGCTTCTAGCACCGCTTTCATCAATTGAATCGAAACGCGTTCGCCTTTGCTAATAATACGTGCATTAACATTGTTTGGGCACATGCCAAGAAGATTGATACCATGAACGAATTGGCGTAATTGAGAGAGAGAAGTTTTCACTTGGTTATCGAAAGCTGAACCATCGATATTGGGTAGTACTGCTTGGATTTGAGTGAAGAGCGTTTTAAACGACTCCTCCAACTCTTTGATTTGTAGTTCTGCTTCACCATTGCGCAATGCGCCTTCAATGACCGCAACCAATTTGTTTGTTGTTTTACCAGGAGCGGAAAGAACAACCGCTACTTCTTCTTGTTGAGCGTTATTGGCAATAATGTCTGCCGCTCTCAAAAAGCGATCTGCATCAGCTAGTGATGATCCGCCAAACTTCAATACTCGCATCCCTTCCTCCGGTATATCTTCTTAAATTTGTCTAAATTCTGGATAAAAAAGCATAAAAAAAGGCCTGTATCTTGTTGGATACAGGCCTTTTTTGTGAATTTCTTTCGCTCAGCAGCCTGCCCCAACATGTGTCGTGTCGGTAATAATAATGGTCGTGGTCATTACTACTAGGCTGTTAGATGGCATAAATAAATATTCAACGTTAATTGTGTTTGCTTAACTCTACGTTTACCGAGTTTCTGATACATAGTCAACAAAAAATTGTTTGTTTTTCCATCTTTCAGAGATTTCTGCTAAGCAATATCATTGATATTTATAGTTAATTACACATTATTGATCATTTGAAAATCTACAGTTAGTTTTTGTAAAGGACTTAACCATCATCACCAGTTCGGTTTTTTATCTAATAACTAGTCTGATCTTTGCCATAAAACGTACGATCAAATAATTCGAGAGGGTTGTGACACATAACAACAACTTAACTGTGACTTATGTTCATAGGATCGAATTATTTAGAAAATAGGTGAGCTAGCTTTCATATTCTATGCTTTAATAGTGAGAAGCTTTGGGCGCATACTAATAAAAAAGTTGACACAAGGAGTGGTGAACATGAAAAGATGGCTTTTTCTGTTGCTGTTTTTTGTGCCTGGTGTTTGTCTAGCAAACGAGCTTCCGCCGCTTCCAGGTAAAACATCCCCTTCTCCTCATAAACTATTCATTTCCAGCGACAGTTACCAGTCTGACAGTTTTGATGTTTGGAATATCGATACGGGTTACGCCTACGAACTTTTTGATTCGGTAGATGTTTATGTCGGTGCGCGAGTCAATAACTCTCCTACCCAAAATCAAAGTGGTTTTTTGAGTGGGATCAGCTATCACTTTAATGATCGTGTCACGCTGAAAAGTACAGTTCGCTCTTACAAGAACGAAACAGCGGAAGGTATTCGCCAAGACGACAGCAGCCTCGCGGCTGAAGTATCAAGTCGCGTAAAAATTACCGATAAACTGGATCTTCACGCGACTCTTGATTACCAAGATTGGCAACAAGGCTTTGAGGTTGGTTTAGGCTTTCGTTTTTAGAAGTCCAGCTTTTGCTTAGAAATCAATACACCGTTCCAGTCCGCGTAAACGTAGTGCTTAGGTTGAACGATTTGGTTTTGCATCGTTAAGGTTACGTTTACCTCTCCTATCCCGCGTTTCTCTGTTTTAAACGGGTTAGTTCCAAGAGCTTGAACGCCAATGTCCATTTGAGATATTTGTGCTACGTCGCGTATTGCACCATAGACAATGATGCCTTCCCACCCATTTTCTATTCCGAGTATCGCTAATTGATCGCCGAGTAATGCTCTCTGACACGATCCATGCCCGTCAACAATCAATACTTTACCCGTTCCATCTTCGCCCAGTACTTCACGCACTTTCGAGTTATCGTGATAGCAGCGCACCGTAACGATTTCACCGTAAAAAGCGCTACGTTGACCAAAGTTTTGCAATGGTAAAGTAAGCAAGCTCACTTGGTCTTCAAATTGGTCACAAATATCGGGTGTAATGTCTCTCATATTTCCTCCGTGAATTTTCTCACCCAAGCGTTGCTTCAGTGAGCAGTATCCTTTTCTATACCTTTTATACGAGCCGAGGCTTAATGGAGCCTAACGTATGCAAAACTTTCGGCTGCGAGCACGCAATAAGATAAAGTTGGTCATTAATGACGTAATAAATCGCGTTTTGTTGAAAGTCATTCGCCAATTCAACGGCTACCTCTGGCGACAACTCGACGGCAAAGCTTTCCTCATACCATGTAAAAGCGCTATCACCTACCGTGACAGGCGCGTAATTAACGTGCTGTAGCTGTTTTTCTAACGCGTGATTGTTTATGCTGTTCTCTTCTTTGGACCTCAAGTTACTGTATGGGTTCCAAGCGGTTATCACAGCATAGTTTGAAACACGCCACTCGGCTTCGAATCTGAAAAAAGATTCTGAATAAGCATTCCATAACGATGCGTCTATGTTCGTATTACTTTTTTCTATCATAAGTCTTAAACGATTAATAACAGTTACATTTCATCAATTGATATAAATCAACAAACTGAATGGAATTAACATTTGAGCATTGTTAGCATGCTGTTAACAATATAAAATCCGCTCAATATCTTAGGGTGTTTACGTTTCAGGCCCCACTGAAAGCAGGAAATGAAAGGTAAACAAGCCCTTTAGAATAAACGTCGCCATTGGATACTGGTGAGTTGGCAAAATTCCATGGAGGGCGGATAACTGAAAGAAGTGTTTTTTTGATCAACTTGATTTATTATCAAAATCACATTACCTGTATGTTATATTTTTGCCTAGAATTTATTCTATTAGCACAATTTTGTCACAAATTTAGGTACCGCCAATGCAAACCCCGCAGATTCTTATCGTTGAAGATGAGCAAGTAACTCGTAACACTCTTAAGAGTATTTTTGAAGCAGAGGGATACGCTGTTTTTGAAGCCAGTGACGGTGAAGAGATGCACCAAGTGTTGTCTGATAACTCAGTCAACTTGGTTATTATGGACATTAATCTTCCAGGCAAGAATGGCCTTCTACTAGCGCGTGAATTACGCGAGCAAGCGAACATTGCTTTAATGTTCCTGACAGGCCGTGACAATGAAGTAGACAAGATCCTAGGTCTTGAGATTGGTGCAGATGACTACATCACTAAACCATTCAACCCACGTGAACTAACTATTCGTGCACGTAACCTACTTAGTCGCTCAATGAGCTCTAACGCGGTGCAAGAAGAGAAGCGCTCGGTAGAAAAGTATGAATTCAACGGTTGGGTACTAGACATCAACAGCCGCTCTCTAGTAAGCCCTGCTGGTGATAGCTACAAGCTACCTCGCTCTGAGTTCCGCGCACTACTGCACTTCTGTGAGAACCCGGGTAAGATTCAAACTCGTGCCGATCTTCTTAAGAAGATGACTGGTCGTGAACTTAAGCCACACGACCGTACTGTAGACGTAACGATTCGTCGTATCCGTAAGCACTTTGAGTCTGTTTCAGGCACGCCAGAAATCATCGCCACTATCCACGGCGAAGGTTACCGCTTCTGTGGCGATCTAGAAGACTAGATTTAACCGCTAATATCCGAAGGGCTTGCTCATTGAGCAAACCCTTTTTGTTTTAGGTCTAACGACTAATGCAACATCATTGCGGTTAATAAACCTTGTTAATCTTCACGTACTTTTCGACTAACCAACGCTGTTTACCCGCATCGTCTAGAAGCACTGCGATATCAACCGATTTTTCTGTGTTCACATCAATGTGAGACGAGAACGCCACCTCCCATCGGCTTTCACTGTGCGTTCGAGTATCTAAAGACGCACTGTCCACCAACCACTCTTTTTGCCCCTGTTTAATAATAAGAGCTTCTGCCGTTAGATTTGCAGGAAGTAACTGATCTCCTTCGAGGTAAAGTGCACCTTGAATACTTTGCTCTTCCACGTCCCCAATATTCGGCATGAGGTTCACCCATAAATTACTTTTGAGCTCAACATTAACCTCATTAATCGTAATCTGACTGTTTTGTTGCCAATTCACATTTGGAACGGAACTACAGCCTGCCATCAATGCCATGACTAACGCCAATGGTGCGATTCTTTTCATGTTATTTCCTTTGTTCCAACCAACTTTTGAGGACTTGAATATCGTTTTGGTATTCATTTTTGATCTCTTCAACCCAGTCTGAAATGTTTTCCCACCATGCAGGCATATCGGGCGATTGCGCTTTTTGCGCCACACTTTGGATACGTTTCAGGCCAATTGAACCTGCAGCACCTTTGATTTTATGCGCTTCAGAAACAATCCCATCTTGATCTTTCGCTGTCATGTTCGAATCTAAGACATCGATATAGTCTGGCATCATATCTTCAAACATTTTTATGCTGTCGTAGACAGGTTTTGCACCAACAATGTCGACGTAAGACTCTAACATATCCATATCGAGCAAATGTGTCTCAATCACAGGAGAAGGCACTGGCTCTTCCACTGTTTCGGGACCGCTCACCACTTCCTTAGGTTGTTCTAACTGGTGAGCGAAGAATTTATCAATCACTGACTGAATAGCATTCACTGCCAGCGGCTTACTGATCGCATCATCCATGCCGTTATCTAAGTATTCACGACGATCTTTCATTACATTAGCAGTTAAGGCGACCAATGGAGGAAGATTGTTATAATGCTTGCGGTAATAATTGGCGACATCAAAGCCCGTCATATCAGGCAGTTGGATATCCAACAACGCTAAGTCGTATTTTTCTGGCACAAAGTTCACTAACGCTTCTTGGCCCGTCATTACCACGGTGACAGAGTGCCCTAGGCTCTCAAGTAACGATTTAGCCACAGTTACGTTAAGCTCGATGTCTTCGACCATAAATATGTTGAGGCGCACATTGTCGCGTTTCGCATCAATGACTGGCTCAGCTAGTTCAACAATCGGAACGTGGATCGATACAGTAAAAGTGCTACCAAATCCTTCCTCACTGGTAACCGTAATGTCACCATCCATCATATTGATCAGTTGCTTAGATACCGCCAAACCAATACCTGTACCGACCGCATGCAGGTTGTCCTTGCCTGATTTCACTTGGTAGTACATCGCAAAGATCTTATCTAGCTCTTCGTCTGGGATACCAATACCAGTGTCTTCCACTTCCATAATAATGGTCGCAAAATCGTCTTCGACATCCGCGCTCACTGTCATCACAACGCCACCTTCTTTGGTGAACTTCATTGCGTTGCTGACCAAGTTCCAAATCACCTGACGTAGACGGGTTGCATCCACTTCAATTGCTTTTGGCAAGTCGCTTAAACGTTCTAAGTCAAAGCGTAACCCTTTTTGTTCCGCCATCAGAGCAGAGATACTCTCAATCTCTGCGACGAAGTCTTCGAAGTTAAGTGGCGCAGGTAATAGTTCTAACTTACGGCGATCAAATTTATCCATATCGATAATATCGTTGAAGATGTTACCTAGAGTAATCGCACTCACATTGATGGTCTGCATGTGTTTACGCTGCTCTTCTGTCAACGGACTATCTAGAAGCATACGACTTAAGCCTACAATGCCATTCAGCGGCGTTCGCAGCTCATGACTGATGGTTGAGATGAAGGTAGTTTTGTCGCGGCTTGCTTTCTCTAACGACTCTTCATGGCGCTTACGTTCAGTGATATCACGACCGAACCCAACGAGACCAAGGTGGCGGCCATCTTTGCTGTAAAATGGCACTTTACGCAGCTCAAAGTAATGCTTGCGACCATCTGGGTATTCGAGCCATTGCTCGTAAGTAATTGCTTGATTATCGGCAAAAACCTTTTGGTCAGTATCAACGATATGCTCGGCGATTTCTTTGCTATACACATCCCAAGGGCTTAATCCGACTAACTGGTGCTCTTTCTTGCCCGTTAGCTCTTCCATCGCGCGGTTACAGCCAGAGAAAACACCATCCGCATTGCGGTAGTAAATTAAGTCTGGTGAGGCATCAATAAATGAACGCAGTAATGCGGTACGTTCTGCCAACTCTAATTGAGTACGTTCGCGTTGGAACACCTCATTTTCGAGGTCTTGCATCGCCTCTTCACGTGCTTCTTCCGCTTTAATACGCTCTTCAATTTCTTGGTTAAGCTTTTCAATGTTTTGTTGAAGTTGGTAATTCAGCTCTTGATCTCGCGAACGCATGTCCTTCAGTTTGGACACCAGCTTAGTTAAACGCTGGCGAGACTCTTCTAGTTGATCGACAACCACAGAGAGGAAGTAAACCGCCCAAGGGGTGATCAATAGACCAAAAAACACCGAACGGACAATGTCGATATCATCTACTCGCCCTTTGAGAGCTAAAGTAATCCCTACCTGCACCACAACAGCTAATGCCACCAGCGCAAGGGCTAGCAAAATAGAGAAGCGAACAATCCCCAGTTTGACTAGCAAGTCGACATAATACTGGGCGAGGTTTTTCATGGGTTTCATTAACTACTCCATGGTGGTGGCTAGATAGCGCCATTCGATGATGAAAAACAGGTAAATGCACTCGACCTAACGCAATTTAGGTCTGTTTGATTAGTGAAAAACACACGGTGCGATCTGCGCTTGTGACACGAGATAGAAAGATAAACCAACGAGCGCACAGGCTTCTGTAAGTTTAACGTGTTTAATACGGTGATTTAAACAATCAGCTATCAACTTAGAGCAAGCGGTCACAAAGCGTTAGCAAGAACTGGGGTGAATACAGGTGCGATTACGTCCATCAGCTTTAGCTTGGTATAACGCACTGTCAGCCATAGCGATGCCCATTTCGGGTTCATCACCATGCTGAGGAATGTAAGAGACCAGACCGATACTGACGGTAAGGCGTTCAGATGCTTCTGAACTGTCGTGTTCCATATCAAGCTGTAGAATTTTCTCATGAATACGCTGTGCTACGTTGCGCGCACCTTCCGTGGTGGTATTCGGCAAGATAAAACCAAACTCCTCGCCACCATAACGCGCAACACAATCCGAAGAACGATTGATGACTTGTGTAAACACGGTAGCGACACTGACTAACGCTTCATCACCTTGTTGGTGACCGTAGCAGTCGTTGTAATCTTTGAAAAAGTCGATGTCACATAACATGATGGTGAGCGGCAGCTTTTCTCTAGCATGGTGGTACCACAATACCTGCAGTTGTTCGTCGAAACGGCGTCGGTTCGATACTTGAGTTAAGCTATCCATAAAGCTCAATTTTTCTAACTCTAGGTTGGCTTTTTCCAACTTTTGTTCTGCAAGATAACGCTCAGAAATATCACGCGCCATGATCAGCACACCATTCGTTCCTGATGCTTTATCTTTAAAAGGCGATTTCACCACATCAAACCACGTACTTTTACCATCACTACTCACGACTTTATCTATGTATCGAACTGGCTCTAACTGGCGTAATGCTTCTAAGTCACTGTCTGCTAAGCGCGCGTACATCTCTTTAGGAATCACGTCTTGGAGGCGCTTACCTATCAAATCAGAAATTTTTGAAATGCCTAACGCCTTAACAAAAGGCTGATTACACGCTTGATAGACCATGTTCTCATTGAAAATACCAATAGAGTCCGGACTGGCATCCAGAATCGTTTGTAAGATAGTATCTCTTTGCGCTAGCGCCACCTCTGTATCTTTGCGACGCTCCATTTCATCTCGCAGATTCTGTTGCATCTTGTGCCATTCAGTCACGTCATGACTAATAGACAGCGTACCGATAAGCTCACCACTCGGCGAAACAAGAGAGTTTTGATTGACTTCCAATAAGCAACTTCGACCTTGTGGATCCGTTGTCCATTTACGTTCGCTTTTTCTGGTCATCTCACCCAAGGCCTTGGATGCGCAAGCTTCTTCCCTTCGCCCTTGCCAGAATTGATCAAATGCTCGATTGGTCGTTAATAGATTGCCTTGGCGGTCTTGGGTACAAATCAGCTCTGAAAGTGAGTCTAATGCCGAACGTGCGATGATTAATTGGGCAAGTTCTTGTTGCTGCTCTTGGTGAGTGGCTTGATATGGCTGAGCATAAAGAATCCAAACTCGATGATTGCGCAATAAACTCTTTCTGCCTGACAGCTCCACTTTAATAGATTCACTATCAGATAGTCGCCAGTCAAAAGCCTGCTGACGAAAATGACGACTAGAGAAGCGATCGAGAAACTGCTCAAGCTCATGAATATCGAATAAAGCAGGATACAAATACCCCGTTCCCAAAGAGCGAATGCCTAACAACTGCATCGCAGCCTGGTTAGATAGCAAGAGCTGAGCATGGCTAGTGTCCACCACTATGACTGGATAGGGAGAATCCGTTACTAGTTGCTTAAGTGATGTCTGAAAGTGCAAATAGATCAGTGCTAACGCGCACACGCCTGCGATTAACAACAAGACGACATAGCCATAACCGCCTTGACCACCCCAAAGCCAATTGAGTAACTGATCCATCGTTTAAACCTTCAAAGAACACTGGTTAAAATATATCAGTTATTTATTGAGCGATCTGCTATTAATTCCGGTTTAGTATAGATAAAGGTATTCCCCGTAAGACTCCCTTGAGCACCATGAGCACTGAGATCTCGACCAATTTCCGTCATCGCTAGCCAACGGTTTTCACACCACAGAGGCGATAATAACGTGGGCCTCCTGGCTGCTGATGAAACGCGATGATAAATCACATCTGGTGGTGTCATACGAATCATTTCACTGGCGATCGCAACATATTCTTCTAATTCAGGGGCTTCTAGCTTTCCAGCACGCCAAGCTTTCGCCATGGTGCTACCTTCGACAATATGCAAGCCATGTAACTTGATGCCATCCGTTCCCACGGCCAACACTTTTTGCAGCGTTTCAATATTTTCGGCGCGGGTTTCTTTGGGTAAACCCACAATTAAGTGAGTACAAACCTTGATTCCGAGTGTTCGCGCACGCTTAGTGATTTCGGCATAACACTCAAAATCATGACCACGGTTGATACGCTTGAGGGTGTCATTGTTGGCAGTTTGAAGACCTAGCTCTAGCCAAATCTCATAACCTTGCTGTACATAGCCCGACAGTAAATCCAATACCGCATCAGGGACGCAATCAGGACGCGTCCCCACACAAAGACCAACCATGTCTGCAGCCTTTAGTGCTTCCTCATACATGTTTTTGAGAACTTGTACTTCTGCATAGGTACTGGTGTAGGCCTGAAAATAAGCGAGATACTTCTTCGCTCTGTGAATTTCACCTGCGCGATCTTTTAACTGTTCGTGAATGCTTTTTATCTGGACTTCTTCATCTGCAAACGAAGCCACATTGCAAAATGTACATCCTCCCCGCCCAATCGTGCCATCGCGGTTAGGGCAACTAAATCCACCGTGCAATGTTAACTTATGAACCTTTTCACCGTATCGACGCTGAAGATCTTGGCCGATTGTATTGACCAACTCATGTAACTGCATAAATTCTCACCAACAATAAATCGTAATCAATCTCACTACGATCTGTGTAAATAAATTACATCCCTGCAAGAAAAAACACACAATATTAATCAATTCAAACACCCATCATGCGGGTCAAAATCAATAAACTTGCATAATTAAAGGCAAAAATCGTTCATGTTGCGTAAATGTTAAACTAAAAATGCATAATTAAACGAAAAAATTGGGTCACAACGCCGACTTTTTCATTGCATTCTGAAGTGACAAAATTGTAGGATACTTACACAACCCCGTTATTTTTGTGACTTTTATTACAAAGCACACTGCGGGATTTGTCGGTGTTATCCCACTCCTACCTATATAAATCACTAGATAGTGATAATAAATAAAGGGATACCACCAAGGATTGTTTTTCTCGCAAAACTTTTCCTGCGAGATACGGAAAGGAATCAAGACCGGTCAACCTAGATCGGTGGCGATAATAAATATAAAGGACAAGACGTAATCAATAGTCTAGGTAGTATTTGCTGCCCGGTACTTTTGCGTCGACATTGAACTGGAAGGATGTATCTATGGTAGATAGAGAGCAAAATCCACAGGGTCTGTACACTCCGGAACTGGAGCATGACGCTTGCGGTATCGGTTTTGTTGCTCACCTTAAAAACCGTAAATCTCATGAAGTAGTGACTCAAGCATTGGATATGCTGGCTCGCATGGAACACCGTGGTGGTCAAGGTTGTGACCCATGCAGCGGTGACGGTGCGGGTATCTTGCTACAAAAACCTCATGAATTCCTATTAGAAGAAGCCGTTAAGCTAGGCATTAAACTGCCTTCGTTTGAAAAGTATGGTGTTGGTGTCGTTCTTTTCCCGAAAGACGAATACAAACGCGAGCAATGCCGTGACATTCTAGAACGTAATGCACAGCGTCTAGATCTTGAAGTTATCGGCTACCGCGTTTTACCAACCGATAACTCAATGATCGGTGCAGACCCACTAAGCACAGAGCCTCAGTTTGAGCATGTGTTTATCTCTGGTGGCCCTGGCATCACACCTGAAGAACTAGAACGCAAACTGTACGTACTTCGTAACTATACTGTACGTGTTTGCCTAGAAAGCGTTTCGAACATTGGTGACGACTTCTACATTAACTCCATGTCTTACAAGACATTGGTGTACAAAGGTCAGTTAACGACCGAGCAAGTACCTCAGTACTTCCTTGATCTACAAAACCCGACCATGGTGACTGCACTGGCACTGGTACACTCTCGTTTCTCTACCAATACCTTCCCGAAATGGCGTCTTGCACAGCCTTTCCGTTACATTGCCCACAACGGTGAAATCAATACAGTTCGCGGTAACTTGAACTGGATGAAAGCCCGTGAAGCAATCCTAGAATCAGACCTGTTTACTCAGGCTGAAATCGACATGCTTCTTCCAATCTGTCAGGAAGGCAGCTCGGATTCATCTAACTTCGATATGGCACTTGAGCTCCTAGTTCTGTCTGGTCGCAGCCTGCCACACGCATTGATGATGATGATTCCGGAAGCATGGCAAGAAAACAAAAACATGGATCCTAAGCGTCGCGCGTTCTATCAGTACCATGCGAACATCATGGAACCATGGGATGGCCCGGCTTCCGTATGTTTTACTGATGGTGTTCAAGTTGGTGCGACACTAGACCGTAACGGTTTGCGCCCTTCTCGCTACACAGTGACCAAAGATAACTTCCTAGTGATGGCATCTGAATCTGGTGTTGTGGATATAGAACCAGAAAACGTTGAGTTCCGTGGTCGCCTACAACCAGGTCGTATCTTCGTTGCAGACCTAGAGCAAGGTCGCATCATCTCCGATGAAGAAGTGAAAGACACCATTGCAACAGCGCAGCCTTACGAGAAGTGGGTAGAAGAAAACCTACTGAGCTTGAAGAAGCTGCCAGATGCGAGCAACCAGTTCAGCCAACCTAAGCCAGAACACCTTCTACACCGCCAACAAGCGTTTGGCGTAAGCACTGAAGAAGTGAACGAAATCATCGTTCCAATGGCGAATGACGCGAAAGAACCATTATCAGCAATGGGTGCCGACTGGCCTCTTGCGGTTCTATCTCATCAGTCTCAACATCTCTCTAACTACTTCAAGCAGCTGTTCGCACAGGTAACCAACCCACCGATCGACCCGATCCGTGAGCGCATGGTTATGTCGCTGAACACTTACTTGGGTAAAGACCAAAACCTTCTGACTGAAACACCACTTCACTGTCAGAAAGTAGAATTGGAATCGCCTGTTCTAGCCAACTCTGAGCTTGAAAAACTGCGTGCGATCGATAACGAGCACCTACAAGCGAAAACGTTGGATATCGTATTCCAAGCTAGTGAAGATCAAGGCAAACTTGAGCGTGCATTAAAACGTATCTGCCAATACGCAGAAGACGCGGTTATCGATGGTTACTCAATCATCCTACTCACTGACCGCGCAGTGAATTCAAACCACGCTGCGATCCCAGCAATGCTGGCAGTTGGCGCAGTGCACCACCACTTGATCCGTAAAGGTCTACGTGCGAAGTGTGACATCGTGGTTGAAACTGGTGACGCGCGTGAAACGCACCACTTTGCAACGCTACTTGGTTACGGTGCGAATGCGGTTAACCCTTACCTAGTGATTGAAACCATCATTGAACTTCAACGTACGAAGAAGTTGGATCCAGAAGCGAACCCTCGTGATCTGTTCAACAACTACCGTAAAGCGATCAATGGCGGTCTTCTGAAGATCTTCTCGAAGATGGGTATCTCAACGCTACAGTCGTACCATGGTGCGCAAATCTTCGAAGCCTTGGGCATCCACAAATCCGTGGTAGACAAATACTTCACAGGTACAGTTTCTCGTATCCAAGGTCTAACCCTTGATGATATCGCCAAAGAAGTGCTGATCCGTCACCGCATCGGTTACCCACAACGCGAAATCCCAATTCAAATGCTGGATGTTGGTGGTGTTTACCAATGGAAACAGCGTGGTGAAAAGCACCTATTCAACCCAGAAACCATTTCTCTACTGCAAGAGTCTACGCGCAACAAGAACTACGATCAGTTCAAGCAGTACGCGACAGCCGTAGATAAACAAGGTGACAACGCAGTAACTCTGCGTAGCCAGCTAGAATTCATTAAGAACCCAGCAGGTTCTATCTCTATCGACGAAGTCGAACCAATTGAAAGCATCGTGAAACGCTTCGCGACGGGCGCTATGTCATTCGGTTCTATTTCTTACGAAGCACACTCCACACTAGCTGTTGCGATGAACCGTCTTGGCGCGAAATCGAACTCTGGTGAAGGTGGTGAAGACCCAATGCGTTTCGAGCGCAAAGAGAACGGCGATTGGGAACGCTCTGCAATCAAGCAGGTGGCTTCAGGTCGTTTCGGTGTAACCTCTTACTACCTAACTAACGCTGAAGAGCTGCAAATCAAAATGGCTCAAGGTGCGAAGCCAGGTGAAGGTGGTCAGCTACCAGGCGATAAAGTAGATGACTGGATCGGTGCAACGCGTCACTCGACTCCGGGCGTTGGCCTTATCTCTCCACCACCACACCACGATATCTACTCAATCGAAGATTTGGCTCAGCTTATCTACGACTTGAAGAACGCGAACCGCGCAGGCCGTGTAAACGTGAAGCTGGTATCAGAAGCAGGCGTAGGTACGATCGCTTCTGGTGTAGCGAAAGCGAAAGCGGACGTTGTACTAATCGCAGGTTTCGACGGCGGTACAGGTGCATCACCAATGTCTTCAATCCGCCATACCGGTCTTCCTTGGGAACTTGGCTTGGCAGAAACGCACCAAACGCTACTGAAGAACGGTCTACGTAACCGTATCGTGGTTCAAGCGGATGGTCAGATGAAGACACCTCGCGACCTTGCAGTGGCAACACTACTTGGTGCAGAAGAATGGGGCGTAGCAACCGCAGCATTAGTGGTTGAAGGTTGTATCATGATGCGTAAGTGTCACAAGAACACTTGTCCTGTTGGTATCGCGACCCAAAACAAGACACTTCGCGAGCGCTTTGATGGCCGCGTAGAAGACGTCGTAACCTTCTTCCAATACATGGCACAAGGTCTACGTGAAATCATGGCTGAACTTGGCTTCCGCACTATCGATGAAATGGTCGGTCAAGGTCAGAAGCTGAAGATTCGCCAAGACATTTCTCACTGGAAATATAAGAACCTAGATCTGTCTCCTGTTCTCCACGTTGAGCAACCACGTGAAGCTGATGGTGTATTCAACCAAGCTCAGCAGAATCACAACCTGGAAGAAGTGCTAGACCGTAAGCTGATTCAAGCAGCGATTCCTGCACTCGAGAAAGGCGAAGCGGTGAATGCCGAGTTCCCTATCGTTAACACGGACCGCTCTGCAGGTACCATGTTGTCGAACGAAATCTCGAAAGTGTACAAAGATGCCGGTCTACCTCAGCCAATGAACGTGAAGTTCAAAGGTTCTGCGGGTCAGTCATTCGGCGCATTCCTAACTAAGGGCGTGAAGTTCGAAGTAGAAGGCGACGCGAACGACTACTGGGGTAAAGGCTTATCTGGCGGTACCTTAGTACTTTACCCAGATGCAAAATCAAGCATTGTCGCGGAAGACAACATCGTGGTTGGTAACGTGTGTTTCTACGGTGCAACCTCGGGTGAGTCTTTCATTCGCGGTATGGCTGGTGAACGTTTCTGTGTTCGTAACTCAGGCGCGAAAGTAGTAGTAGAAGGCGTCGGTGACCACGGTTGTGAATACATGACTGGCGGTGCAGCCATCATCCTTGGTTCAACAGGTCGTAACTTTGCCGCTGGTATGAGTGGCGGCGTGGCTTACGTATGGGATAGATCAGGTGACTTTGAGTCAAAACTGAACCCAGAGCTAGTAGACCTAGATCCAATCGAGCAAGAAGACAGAGATCTATTACTCGACATGCTAACTAAGCATGTTCAATTCACAGGAAGTGAAGTCGCTCAGTCTTTCCTAGACAACTTTGAAGCAAGCCTAGCCTCTATGGTTAAGGTAATGCCGCGTGACTACAAAGCGGTTCTTCAAAAGCGTAAAGCTGAAGCACAGTCTCAAGGAAACGAAACTCAAGTGGAGGCCGTATAATGGGTAAGCCTACTGGATTTTTAGAGCATGGTCGTGAACTACCACAGAAGATCGACCCAGCTGAACGCATCAAGAACAACAAAGAGTTCGTCCTGAACGAGGAGTTTGGTGACAAAATCAATACTCAAGCTTCTCGTTGTATGGATTGTGGTGTGCCGTTTTGTCATAACGGCTGCCCTATCGGTAACATCATCCCAGAGTTTAACGACGCGGTTTATCGTGATAGCTGGGAAGAAGCATGGAACATTCTAAGCTCAACCAATAACTTCCCAGAGTTCACTGGTCGTGTTTGCCCTGCTCCGTGTGAAAGTGCTTGTGTACTTGGTATCAACCAAGATCCAATCACTATCTGTAATATCGAGAAAACCATCGTGGAAACGGCTTATCGTGAAGGGTACGCCAAACCAAAAACACCACGCTCTCGAACTGGCAAAACCGTTGCGATCATCGGTTCGGGCCCTACTGGCCTTGCGGCTGCTGAGCAGTTAAACAGCGCTGGTCATACTGTGACAGTATTCGAGCGAGACGAGAAAGTAGGCGGTCTGCTACGTTTTGGTATCCCAGATTTCAAACTGGGTATGGATGTGATTGATCGTAAGATCAACCTAATGGCAGAAGCGGGTATTGAATTCAAAGTTAACCAACATGTTGGTGTTGATGTGAATGCTCAGCAGCTGCGTCAAGAGTTCGATGTGGTTCTACTAACGGGTGGTTCAACCGTTCCTCGTGATTTGCCAGTTCCGGGTCGTGAACTAAAAGGCGTTCACTTCGCAATGGAATTCCTAGGTCAAAATAACCGCCGTGCCAACGACATGGATCTTAAGGGTGAAGAACTTCACGCCGCGGGTAAACACGTTGTCGTTATCGGTGGTGGTGATACGGGTTCTGACTGTGTAGGTACATCAAACCGTCACGGCGCAGCAAGCATCACTCAGGTTGAAATCATGCCGATTCCACCAGAGAAACGCCCTGCTAATATGCCATGGCCACAGTACCCGATGATCCTACGTACTTCGACGTCTCATGAAGAAGGTGTTGATCGTCACTGGAACATCTTAACCAAAGAGTTCATCGGCAATGACAAAGGTGAAGTTACCGGTCTTCGTCTAGCTGATATCGTTTGGCAAGATGCAAAACCTGGCGAGCGTCCAAGCTTCAAAGAAGTAGAAGGCAGCGAGCGTGTGATTCCATGTGATATGGCATTTCTAGCGATGGGATTCCTACACCCTGAACCAACAGGCGTACTTGCTCAACTGGATATCGCACTAGACGATCGCGGTAACGTAGCAACTCAAGATTTTGCTACTAACCAAGAAGGCGTATTTGCTGCTGGTGATATGCGAACAGGCCAATCTTTGGTGGTTCGTTGTATCAACGAAGGCCGTGAATGTGCCCGTGCTATCGATGATTACTTAATGGGTGGCACAAACCTAGAAGCAAAAGCAGATTCACTGATGCTTTCTGCTTAACGAAGCAGTCATGCTTCTCTCTTTCAATTGCCTAATAGCCATCAGCAATATCGATGGCTATCGGTGAAGAAAGAAAACAATTCCTTCCAATCTTTCTATTTTGACCAGCATTTTATGCTGGTCTTTTTTATCTCCCACAGAATCAAATGTTACTTTTTTGTAACAATCAATTTTCTATCTATTTGAAATTATTAAACTATTTTAGCTTATTAAATGGTAAATCGCATATTCACGTGATGATCCACTAATAACTTGACCTTTTTTACAATAAGCTATAGCTTGTGAAGTTGATGAAAATAAAACACTCAAAAAATGTTAAATATTTCACAACTTTTACTGAATAATTATACATAAAGCTATAAAGATGACGCATAGTTAGTCATCGATATCAACGTAAGCAGTGTTGATATATCTGTCGGGATGACGGATAAGCAAAGGGAGAATTGCAATGGCTCTTTATGATCCAAGTCTTGAGAAAGACAACTGTGGATTTGGCTTGATCGCGCATATGGAAGGCGAACAAAGCCACAAGCTGGTACGTACAGCAATTTCTGCACTTGACCGCATGACTCACCGTGGTGGCATCGCCGCCGATGGTAAAACTGGTGATGGTTGTGGTCTTCTATTACAAAAGCCCGATTCCTATTTACGTCTTATTGCCGAAGAAAATGGTTTCAACCTTGGCAAGCAATACGCCGTAGGGATGATTTTCTTCAACCAAGATCCAGTCAAAGCTCAACTCGCTAAAGACATCGTCAACAAAGAACTGGCGCAAGAGACGCTAACTGTGGCTGGTTGGCGTGAAGTACCAACTAATTCAGAAGTACTCGGTCCAATTGCGGCCAACTCGCTTCCAAATATTCAGCAAGTCTTTATCTCTGCACCGGCAGGTTGGCGCGAGCGTGACATTGAACGTCGTCTCTACATCGCACGCCGTCGCATCGAGAAACAAATCACCGAAGATCCGGATTTCTACATCTGTAGCTTGTCGACTCAAGTTTTGGTGTACAAAGGCCTATGCATGCCTGCGGACTTACCGCGCTTTTATCTTGATCTTGCCGATCTACGTATGGAATCTGCTATCTGTCTGTTCCACCAGCGTTTTTCTACCAACACTCAACCGCGTTGGCCATTAGCTCAACCGTTCCGCTACCTTGCTCATAATGGTGAGATCAATACCATTGAAGGTAACCGACAATGGGCACGCGCTCGTGCTTATAAGTTCTCGTCACCACTGCTGCCTGACCTACAAACTGCAGCACCGTTTGTGAACGAGATAGGCTCAGACTCGTCTAGCTTAGATAATATGCTAGATCTCTTCTTAGCTGGCGGCATGGATATCTTCCGTGCCATGCGTATGCTCGTACCGCCAGCATGGCAAAATCACCCGGATATGGATCCGGATTTGCGTGCGTTTTACGATTTCAACTCCAAACACATGGAACCATGGGATGGCCCAGCAGGTATCGTACTGTCCGATGGTCGTTATGCTGCTTGTAACCTAGACCGAAACGGTCTACGTCCTGCGCGTTATGTAATTACCAAAGACAAGCTGATCACTCTGGCATCTGAGGTAGGGATTTGGAATTACGCCCCAGATGAAGTTGCCAAAAAAGGTCGTGTAGGTCCGGGGGAATTGCTCGTCATCGACACTCGTAAAGGTAAGCTTTGGCAGTCTAGCGAGATCGATAATGACCTGAAATCTCGTCACCCTTATCGCGAATGGATGGAGAACAACGTTCGCAAACTAACACCGTTCTCTCAGCTGCCTGAAGATCAAGTAGGTGAGCGCAGCTTTGATGAAGACTTGCTTAAGACTTATCAAAAGCAGTTTGCCATGAGCAATGAAGAAGTCGATCAAGTATTGCGTGTCCTCGGTGATATGGGGCAAGAAGCCGTCGGTTCGATGGGTGATGACACCCCGATGGCGGTTCTTTCTTCGAAAGAGCGCTTGGTGACTGATTACTTCCGTCAGAAGTTCGCGCAGGTCACCAACCCACCAATCGATCCGCTGCGTGAGAAACACGTCATGTCGCTGGCGACCAGCATCGGCCAAGAGATGAACGTCTTCTGTGAAACCGATGGCCACGCGCATCGTGTAACCTTTGATTCTCCAGTACTGCTCTATTCAGACATGCAGCAACTACTAGAGCTGAGTGACGATCATTACCGTAATACCATTCTCGATATCAACTACGACCCACAACAAAAAGATCTTAAACAAGCCATTAATGATCTGTGTGAGCAAGCAGAGCAAGTCGTTCGTGAAGGCACGGTTTTAGTGGTGCTTTCGGACAGAGCCTTGGTCAAAGGTAAGTTGCCAATTCCGGCAGCAATGGCAGTCGGCGCCGTTCAAACTCGTCTGATTGACGCGAACTTACGTTGCGATGCCAACATTGTTGTCGAAACCGCAACAGCCCGTGATCCACACCAATTTGCCGTCTTGCTTGGTTTTGGTGCCACTGCGGTTTACCCATACCTTGCTTATGAAGCGTTAGGTAAACTGATTGATGATAAAGCGCTAGAGAAAGACTACCGCGATGTGATGCAAAACTACCAATACGGCATCAACAAAGGCCTGTACAAGATCATGTCGAAAATGGGGATCTCAACCATCGCCTCTTACCGCTGCTCACAACTATTTGAAGCAGTTGGCTTGAGCCAAGATGTGGTCGATCTGTGTTTTAAAGGCGTCACAACTCGAATTGAAGGCGCGAATTTTGACGACTTCCAGCAAGATCTTACAAACTTATCTCGTAAAGCATGGGCGAAACGCAAATCGATTGATCATGGCGGCTTGTTAAAGTACGTCCATGGAGGTGAATATCATGCTTACAACCCGGATGTCGTCGGCACGCTGCAACAGGCCGTTAAATCTGGCGAAAGTAACGACTATCAGAGCTTTGCTAAGCAGGTAAACCAACGCCCTGTTGCCATGCTGCGTGACTTAATGTCGCTGAAAAAATCAGACTCACCGCTGCCACTTGAGCAAATAGAACCACGCACTGAACTGTTCAAACGCTTTGACTCAGCGGCAATGTCCATTGGCGCACTTAGCCCAGAAGCGCATGAAGCACTTGCAACGGCGATGAACCGTCTTGGTGGTTACTCTAACTCGGGTGAAGGCGGTGAAGATCCTCGCCGCTTCGGTACTGAGCGTAACTCACGTATCAAACAGATTGCTTCTGGCCGATTTGGTGTAACGCCTCATTACCTGACTAATGCGGATGTACTGCAAATCAAGGTGGCACAAGGTGCGAAACCGGGTGAAGGTGGACAGCTACCAGGACACAAAGTCACCGCAGAAATCGCAAAACTGCGTTATTCGGTACAAGGCGTGACTCTGATCTCCCCTCCTCCGCACCACGATATCTATTCGATTGAAGATTTGGCCCAGCTGATCTTCGACCTTAAACAAGTCAACCCAAATGCGCTGGTTTCGGTAAAACTCGTCTCCGAGCCAGGTGTCGGCACCATCGCAACGGGCGTAGCCAAGGCTTACGCTGATCTTATTACCATTTCGGGTTACGACGGTGGTACCGCAGCAAGCCCATTAACTTCGGTAAAATACGCTGGTAGCCCTTGGGAGTTGGGGTTGGCAGAGACACAACAAGCTCTGGTTACTAATGGTCTGCGTCATAAGATCCGCTTACAGGTAGACGGTGGTCTAAAGACTGGTTTAGACGTAGTTAAAGCCGCAATTTTAGGTGCAGAAAGCTTCGGTTTTGGTACTGCGCCAATGGTCGCTATGGGTTGTAAGTTCCTACGAATTTGTCACCTCAACAACTGTGCAACTGGGGTTGCGACTCAAGACGAGACACTGCGTAAAGAATACTTCAAAGGTCTACCAGAAATGGTGATGAATTACTTCATCGGCTTGGCAGACGAAGTGCGCGGATTACTCGCCGAACTTGGCGTAGAAAAGCTGACGGACTTGATTGGTCGTACCGATTTACTCGAGGCAGTAGAGGGATTTACAGCGAAACAGACCAAGCTGGATCTATCCAATATTCTAGAAGCTCCAGTATCACCTGAGGGTCATCCGCTATTTTGGACAGAGCCAAACAAACCGTTTGATAAAGCTGAGCTCAACCAAAAGATCGTTGATGATGCCATGCATGCGGTCGAAAACAGTCAATCGGCAAGTTTCTTCTACAATGTCATCAACACTGATCGTTCTGTTGGTGCACGCTTATCTGGCGAAATAGCAAAACGCTATGGCAACCAAGGATTGGCGGCCTCCCCTATCAAAATCTATCTTGACGGCACCGCAGGTCAGTCCTTTGGTGTTTGGAACGCAGGTGGTGTAGAGCTTTACCTCACGGGCGATGCGAACGACTACGTGGGCAAAGGCATGGCGGGTGGTAAAGTGGTTATCAAACCTCACCTTGGCACTGCATTTAAGTGTAATGAAGCAACCATCATTGGTAACACCTGTCTGTACGGCGCGACCGGCGGTAAACTATTTGCAGCCGGTAAAGCAGGTGAGCGTTTCGGCGTACGAAACTCAGGTACGATAGCCGTCATTGAAGGTGCTGGCGATAACGCTTGTGAGTACATGACTGGCGGTATTGTTGCCATTCTTGGTGCGACAGGTGTGAACTTTGGCGCGGGTATGACTGGAGGCTTTGCCTATGTTCTGGATGAGAACCAAAGCTTTGAAGGTCGAGTTAATACTGAGTCTGTCGAAGCCATCTCATTGTCCGATCTTTACATCCACCAAGAACATTTGCGTGGCCTAATTGCGGAACACCTTGAAGAAACAGGGTCGAGTCATGCTGAAAATATTTTGGCGAACTTTGATGAATGGATTCCAAAGTTCTATTTGGTGAAACCACAAGCGGCAGATCTTCGCACGCTACTTGGTCACCAGAGCCGCAGTGCCGCAGAGCTGCGTGTTCAAGCACAGTAATCATGGAGGATGTTTGAATCATGAGCCAGAACGTTTATCAATTTATCGATGTGCAGCGTGTAGATCCTGCGAAAAAGCCTATCAAAGTTCGTAAGATCGAGTTCGTTGAAATCTATGAACCGTTCACTAAACAACAGGCGACTGCACAAGCGGATCGCTGCTTAGATTGTGGCAACCCATATTGTGAATGGAAATGCCCAGTCCACAACTACATCCCTCAATGGTTAAAACTTGCCAATGAAGGTCGTATTCTTGAAGCGGTTGAACTATCGCATCAAACCAACAGCCTACCGGAAGTATGTGGGCGCGTTTGTCCTCAAGACCGCCTATGTGAAGGTTCATGCACGCTTAATGATGACTTTGGTGCCGTCACCATCGGTAACATAGAAAAGTACATTACCGACAAAGCGTTTGAAATGGGCTGGAAGCCAGATATGTCCAAGGTGGAGTGGACCGATAAAAAGGTCGCAATCATTGGAGCAGGCCCAGCTGGCTTGGCTGCCGCTGATATCCTAGTGCGCAATGGCGTTAAGCCAGTCGTGTTTGACCGCTACCCTGAAATTGGAGGCCTTCTGACCTTCGGTATTCCTTCCTTCAAGCTTGAAAAAGGCGTGATGGAAAACCGCCGCCGTGTGTTCACTGAAATGGGCGTCGAGTTCCGCATGAACATGGAAGTAGGCAAAGATGTCCAAATGCAAGAGCTACTTGATGAATACGATGCTGTTTTCTTGGGCGTTGGCACCTATAAATACATGCGTGCTGGTCTAGATAATGAAGATGCGCCGGGTGTGTATGACGCGCTGCCATTTTTAGTTTCGAACACCTACAAAGTCATGGATCTTGAGAGTAACCAACCCTTTATCGATATGGCAGGAAAGAAAGTCGTCGTACTGGGTGGTGGTGATACAGCAATGGACTGCGTTCGTACCTCAATTCGCCAAGGTGCCTCCAACGTAGTTTGTGCTTATCGTCGTGATGAGGCCAACATGCCGGGCTCTCGTCGCGAGGTAAAAAACGCAAAGGAAGAAGGCGTGAAGTTCATGTTCAACCTTCAGCCTTTGGGAGTTGAAGTGGATGCGTCAGGCAAAGTCTCGGGGGTCAAAGTGGTGAAAACCGCACTTGGTGAACCTGATGAAGCGGGTCGCCGACGCCCAGAGCCCGTTGAAGGCAGCGAGCACGTTCTACCAGCAGACGTTGTTATCATGGCGTTTGGTTTCCAGCCGCACAAAATGGACTGGTTAGCACCGTTTGATGTCGATTTGGATCAGTGGGGTCGTATCAAAGCCCCTGCGAAGCAAGAGTTCCAATTCCAGACCAGCAATGAAAAGATCTTCGCGGGCGGCGATGCGGTACGAGGTTCTGATCTTGTCGTAACCGCAATTGATGAAGGACGAAAAGCGGCAGAAGGCATTCTCGATTACCTCGAAGTTTAATCTCAGCTAACCTCACAAAAAGGGTCCTGTTATTGGATCCTTTTTCTTTTGTATCCATATAATTAGAAACAAAATTATAAGAGTAAATATAATGAAAAAAGCCGCTCTCCTTTCCATTACTTTGCTCGGCTTAACCGCTTGTAGCCAAGGAGTCACAACCATGACGGATCGTTCTCAATCACCTTGTGGTGACAAACCAAACTGCGTCTCCACCCAAGACACGCGAGAAAAATACAACCTAACGCCATTTATCTTAGTTGATTCAGCGAACATCGACGCTATTGAGCAAGTTGCGCTTGAACTGCCAGGCGCGAAAACCGCGGTGAAAGAAAGCAACTACCTTCGTATCGAGTGCACATCTAAAATCATGCGCTTCGTGGATGACCTCGAACTAAAAATAGCAGGAGACCAACTGATTGTGCGCTCGGAATCTCGTGTGGGCTACTCTGACTTTGGCGTAAACAGAAAGCGCGCCGATCAATTACGAGAAAAGCTCACTCAAGCGAAGCTCATCAAATAGAAAACTGCCAACGGGGAGTGCTATACTCTCGGCCAACTAAAATATTTACTTAAAGAGAGTGTTATGAAAGTTGGTATCATCGGTGCGATGGAACAAGAAGTGACCATCCTGAAGCAAGCAATTACAAACTGCAAAACTGTAAATAAAGCAGGTTGTACGTTTTTCTCTGGTAAAATTAACGATGTTGAAGTCGTCGTACTACAATCGGGCATCGGTAAAGTTGCAGCGGCAGTGGGCACGACAATCCTTCTTGATGAATACCAACCAGACGTTGTGATTAACACAGGCTCTGCTGGCGGTTTCGATTCAAGCTTAAACCTTGGCGATGTAGTTATCTCTACAGAAGTTCGTCATCACGATGCAGACGTAACCGCTTTTGGTTATGAGATTGGCCAAATGGCCGGTCAACCAGCTGCATTCAAAGCGGATGACAAGCTAATGGACTTAGCCGAAAAAGCCCTAGCACAAATGGAAAACACTCATGCGGTTCGCGGCCTAATTTGTACTGGCGATGCGTTTGTTTGTACTGCTGAGCGTCAAGAGTTTATTCGTAAACACTTTCCGTCTGTTATCGCTGTAGAAATGGAAGCATCTGCTATCGCTCAAACTTGTCACCAATTCAACACACCGTTTGTTGTTGTGCGTGCAATCTCTGATGTCGCTGATAAAGAATCACCAATGAGCTTTGATGAGTTTCTACCTCTAGCAGCAAAAAGCTCTTCCGAAATGGTATTCAAAATGCTGGAACTCATTAAGTAAACGACTCATTCATGGAAGAAGTTTTTCAGTCATTTTATGCCAACGGTGCGCTCCTTATAATGTGGGGCGCACTGCTCTTGCACCTTCTAGTGCCAATCCCCCATTCAGCGCACCCCATCACTTTATGGCGAAAGCTAGCAGAACAGCTAGCCAACAAAGTGAACAATAATCACAATTACTCACAGAGTGTAATCTCAGGCAGTCTTGCACTAGGCTTGATGCTGTTTCCTTGTTTGATATTACTGATTGCAGTAAAGCCATTTGTTTGGCAAATCCCTTTATATGAACTGGTTCTATTGATCCTTGCGCTAGACTGGCGCAACAGCGAAACGTTAACGAAACAGCTCGTAACTAGTATGTCTTCGGAAGACAAAGCTCAGTGTCGAGCATTACTGAGACCATACCTTAATCGCGATACTGGTAGCCTCTCGATCGTTGGCATAGGTAAAGCTGGCTCAGAAACCCTGATTATGGGATACAGCCGCAACGTGATCGGTGTGCTATTTTGGTACGCACTAACAGGTGGCATTGGTGCGTTAATGTATCGACTCACAACAGAATTAGCGCGAGTGTGGTCCCCTAGCCGACGCCAATATTTGCCGTTTGGTAAACCTGTGATTCAACTGGTTGCTACTCTGGATATTATTCCACTTCGTCTCTTTGCCATACTTTTAGCTGCCGGAAAGAATACAAGTAATGTGCTCTCTGGAATACAACAGCAAGCGAAATCTTGGTCCTTACCAGGACCTAGCTGGGTGTTATGTACTATCGGACACAAACTACAACTGTCTTTATGCGGCCCTGCTATCTATCAAGGTGTGCGTGCAGAGCGCGCAAAAATCGGTGGGCGCATTGCGCCATCGGCTATTCACCTTTCACAAATACATACGCTGCTCGTTTGGCGCGTCCTGGCTTGGATCGCAATCCAAAGTTTGCTTTTAGGAATAATTTATCAAGGATTATGATGAATAAATTATGCTTCGCATTAACGCTGTTTGTTTCGACAGCGACCTTCGCTCAACCCGCTCAACGCATTATAAGTTTAGCTCCACATGCCACCGAAATTGCCTTTGCAGCAGGGCTAGGAGACCAGCTTGTTGCTGTCAGCGAAATGAGCGATTATCCAGAACAGGCAAAGCAGCTAGAAAGAGTCTCAAATTATCAAGGAATTAAATTAGAGCGCATTATTGCTCTTCAACCGGACTTAGTGATTGCTTGGCCAGCCGGAAACCCCGCTAAAGAGTTGGAGAAAATTAAACAGTTCGGTATTCCTATCTATTACTCCACTACAGGTTCATTAGAAGATATCGCCAATAATATCGAGCAACTCAGCCAATACAGCGAAACTCCACAAGTAGGAAAAAAGGCCGCTGAAGATTTTAGAACGCAGCTGAGTACACTAAAAGAACAGTACAACACGAACGAGAAAGTTCGTTACTTTTATCAGTTGAGTGAAAAGCCTATCATCACTGTCGCTGGAAAGAACTGGCCAAGTGAAGTCTTTACTTTTTGCGGTGGTGAGAACATTTTCGCCGCATCCAGCGCGCCTTATCCTCAAGTTAGCATCGAGCAAGTCATTACTCGCCAGCCAGAGGTTATTTTTACTTCTCGTCACGCAATGAGTAACGATGGTATGTGGACTGAGTGGAGTAATGAGCTTCTTGCTCTTAAAAACAAACACATCTGGTCCCTAAACTCTGATTGGATTAACCGTCCGACACCACGCACATTGAACGCGATCAAGGAAGTGTGTGAGCACTTTAAAAGCGTTCGTCAAAAACGCTAACGATTTCGTGGCAAATACCGTACAATTTCCGCCCATTTTTTCTCACACTATTTAAAGGTACTAAGTAACATGGACTCCATGCTGCTTTATATGATCGATTTGTTCGGTACCGCTGTTTTCGCTATCTCTGGCGTATTACTGGCTGGCCGTTTAAAAATGGATCCATTCGGCGTTATCGTACTCGGCAGTGTGACTGCTATAGGTGGCGGAACAATCCGAGACATGGCGCTTGGTGCCACTCCCGTATTTTGGATAACAGATACGACTTACTTATGGGTGATATTTGTTACGTGTCTACTAACCATGCTTGTTATTCGAAGACCCAAGCGACTCTCATGGTGGGTATTACCCGTTTGTGATGCCATCGGTCTCGCTGTATTTGTAGGAATAGGAGTAGAAAAGGCACTCGCCTACAATGCTTCTGGGATGGTCGCGGTGATAATGGGGGTTATTACTGGCTGTGGCGGTGGCATTATACGAGACGTGCTGGCTCGCGAAGTTCCTATGGTATTAAGAAGTGAAGTCTATGCTACGGCATGTATTATTGGCGGCATCTTCCATACGATGGCGGTAAACATGGGTTATGACCACTCAACGGCTTTGCTCGCTGGTGTAATCTCAACGCTCATTATACGTCTCGGTGCGATTCGTTGGCATCTATCCCTGCCAACTTTCGCCATTAACCGTTAAACACCAACAACATCACTCATCATGGAGTCGACCAAGTGTCGGCTCCTCTCATTTATGCTCATTTGATTCGCCAATTCTTGGGCAATTCGCTAAATTATCTCAACCATTCCTAACTTTCATTAATCATTATGTTGCTTGAAGGTATTGAAACGTTACTTGTCCTCAGTAAAGAAAAAACCATGAGCCGCACGGGCAGTCAACTCTATATTAGTCAGTCTGCCGTGAGTAAACGTATTTCAAATCTAGAGAAGAAGTTAGGAAAAAAATTGATAGAGCCAAATGGTCGGCACATAAAGCTGACCTCCGATGGCCTTGCCCTCATAAACACAATAGAACCCACGTTCAATGAGTTAAGAGGTCAGATCTATGATCAACAACAAATAGAAGATACTTCTTTGATCAAGATAGACTGCTCTGAAACCTTAGTCGCTGGATACCTCAGCATGATCATGGCAGAACACTTTGCCCATGATCAGTACATACGAATATCGACCAATCATACGCCACGCATTATTGAGAATGTGAAATCAGGCAAAGCAACATTGGGATTTTGCGCTGGCTATCTACCACCTCATCATGGATTAATGAGCCTTCACCTCGCCGATGAACCTTTCTCAATTGTCAGCCGACATTCACTTTCACAACTACCTAAAGCTATTTTGACCAATGACCTAACTAACCCTGCCAACACATATCAACAAGCTATTTTATCCAAACACGGAATCGAACCTTTGATGGAAATGGATTCGTATACTGCGGCAGCACAACTGGCTTTGGGAGGTATGGCTCCTGCTTTAATCCCTAAATCTATCCTAACGACACTTAATATCACATCTAAGTTCTGCTATGACTTTGAAGAGCTAGATCAGTTAGTTCGACCAATACATATCTGCTTACGTCACAGCACATATCGTAGCGAACGAGTTAAAGCACTGACAGAATCCATTGCTGATGTTGTTGCCAAAGAAGTTTCGTTGCCATAAGCATCGACATTACTATAACAAGAGGACGAATCCATTTTTGCCCTTTACTTACCACGACCTTCGCCCCTAACTGAGCACCAAGAAAACCGCCAACAGCCATAGTTAAGCCAAGCTTCCACACTGGCAACCCAGCTAAGATAAAAAAGAGTAGTGCCGCTATGTTTGACGTGAAATTGAGGATTTTGGTTCTAGCTGTGGCTTCGACCAAAGAAAAGTGACCTAGTGCAACAAAACAAACAGTAAAAATAGATCCAGTCCCAGGGCCAAAAAAGCCATCATAGAAGCCAATCCCGCCACCAATGCATAGCGCAAACATCGCTTCAGATAACTTTGGTTCTCCATCGATTTTTCTCGTACTTGGCGCGAGTAAAAAATAGAGGGAAATGGCTATCAAAAGAACAGGGATCAAACTGGTGAGTACGCTAGCATCAATAAACTGCACAGCCTCGGCACCGATCGCTGCACCAATAAAAGTACAGAGTATCGCGAAACGCATTTCCTTTAGGCTGACAATACCGTTACGCACGAAATACCAGCTAGCAGAGAAACTGCCAAACGAACTTTGTAACTTATTGGTTGCTAGAGCTTGAGTCGGACTCAACCCCGCAGCCAAAAGCGCAGGGAGCGTAATGAGCCCTCCCCCACCAGCCATCGCATCAATAAAGCCTGCGGCAGTCGCAACCAAAAATAAGGCCAACAAAATCTCAACCGTGATTTCCACTACACTTCCTTTTTGAAGAGGTATCAAAGAGGAAGAAACGGTAGCACTTATTCACAAAACTACCAATGGAAAGTCAAGACACCAATCTATTCCTAATTTTCATAGAATTAATGCTTAAACTTGACTCCAAACTTTTATATAAAATTTAGTTGTCAGAAAGAATTGAATCACTGTCACAAATCTATTCCTGATAATGAGATCAAACGCTTACCTTTAAATATAAAACTAGACGAATATGAAAGTTCTGTTCAGCATGTAGAGTTTACATTGTCAGCTCTCAAGGCCCGATATCTGAGGAAAATACATGACTAGCAACTACCCTTTATCACGACATCAATCCTCAAAAAATAGTGGTAGTATAAGCACCTACCCACTTTATAAATCAAATCATCAACATCGAAATCAAGAAACCATTATCTTATCTATCGAGAGCTTCGATATCGTTGTCAAGAACAATGTAAAAGATAAAGCGAAATTAGAACGTTGGGAAAAGATAAAGGGAATGTTTGAAAATACAGCAAACTATTATGCTACAGGACAGGACTTAGTTTTTATAACCAACTTATCAAACTATTTGTACGGAAATAATAGCTCTGTTATCGTTAAAAATTATTCTGGAGCTCCACATATCATACTCACAGGCTCCCCTGCTATGCACTCAAAGCTTTCTGGATTAGGAAAATTTCTTCCCACTCCAACTGTGGCAAAGTTCGCTGTTGGACCAGAAGGGGCATTACAATCCATTAGAAGTGGGGGCATAATAACAATTATCTTAATATCCACATACAGAGTGATTGACTTTTTCCTCAATGACCGTCAAACCTTAGCCAAACTATTTGGTACTTTAGCTAGTGATATAATCACTATCGGGTTATCGTCAGCTGCAGCAGCTATATTTGTAAACTTTGCCGCAGCAGTGGGTGGCAGTGTTGTAACTTTAAGTGCTGGCCCATTATTAGGGGCTATTTTGATAAGCTCGGCTGTAGGTCTTTTATTGAATAGAGAAAATGATAAACGAGGTTTAACACAGAAGTTAATAGCCTCTATAGATATTTACTTAAAGCAAAGAGATATAGAAGCAAAGAGAAGAGCAAAAGAAGAATATAATGAGATTCAACGTAAAACTCAAAGCATGATTTTCTCGCAAGAAATACAGCGAGGTTTGTTACGATGAAAAAAGGGAGTTACGACCGAACGCAAGTGTTTTTTTATTTAATAATTTTATTAGCATCAGCAATATCACTGTTAATATATGGTTTTGATGGATTGTCAGACTTTTATCTTAACATCTATAATAATGAAAGTTATTCATCTTTTGATCAGGCTGATATTTTGATTATAGGCTCTAGTTTGATCTTATTTGAATGCTCTAGAATGTCCGTAAAAACATTAAAATCAAATAATTTCCTAACTAAAAGTGAGTTTAAAAGCTCTAGTAAGATATTCCTAACTATATCGGTAACTAGTTTTTTTCTTCTTTATCCCTCGCTACTAGCAGCAGATGTTTTTGCAAAAAGTAACGGATACTCTCTTGATACTGAAGAATCAACTTATAACTTAGTCTTAGAAAAAAGAACATATCGAAGCACTCCATAGTTAGTATGTCTTTAAGCTCGACACTGCTTATTTTAACTTTTTCTAATTACCTATCTGCTTAAAGAGTTATGGTCGGCTTAATACCTCAGTCCTACAGCATTAATTTTGTTGCAGCAAGTGGTAGTTCTATTGCTTCATCTTTGGGCACATTGCTTGCCATCATTAGCTTAATGATCTTCAAAAGCGAAGCATACCAATCGTTCCTAGCACACTTTAATGCTCTTCATTTTAGAAAAACCTCGATATAAAAAAGCCCGCTCAAATGAGCGGGCAATGAGGTTGTCATGTAAGCCCTGATTAATGAGCTTACTGATTTTTATCTGTTACGCGTCTAGACTCGCTTTCACTTTAGCGTGTAACTCTTGAACCGAAGTTACTGACGCTTTTGCGTCTGCAGTATGAGACATACATGTAGCGAACGCTGCATTCAGTGTCGTTGTGTAGTTCACTTTTTCTGCCAGTGCACCACGGCGTAGAACTTTCGAATCTTCAATCGCTTGACGACCAGCAGCCGTGTTTACGATATAGGTGTATTCGTTGTTCTTGATGCGGTCAAGAATGTGTGGACGACCTTCGTGTACTTTGTTTACCAAACGTGGGTTAATACCCGCTTCGCCCAGAATTACAGCAGTACCGTGTGTCGCATCCAACTGGTAACCCAGTTTCACTAACTTAGAAGCTAGGTCAACAACACGCTCTTTATCACCTTCACGTACAGACAGTAGCGCACGACCACCTTCAGGATAAACCGCACCACAACCTAGCTCTGCTTTCGCGTAAGCTTCTGCGAACGTTGCACCCACACCCATTACTTCACCTGTTGAGCGCATTTCAGGGCCCAATAGAGGGTCAACACCAGGGAATTTGTTGAACGGCAGAACCACTTCTTTCACTGAGTAGTAAGGAGGGATAATCTCTTTAGTAAAGCCTTGTGACTCTAGAGATTGACCCGCCATTACACGTGCAGCGATTTTCGCTAGAGGAGCGCCTGTCGCTTTCGATACGAATGGTACCGTACGAGCAGCACGAGGGTTCACTTCAATTAGATAAACGTCGTTGTCTTTCACAGCAAACTGCGTGTTCATCAAACCGCGTACACCGAGTTCGAATGCTAACTTCTCAACTTGCTCACGCATCTTGTCTTGAATTTCCTGACTTAGCGTGTATGCAGGCAGTGAACATGCAGAGTCACCAGAGTGAACACCCGCTTGTTCGATGTGCTCCATGATACCGCCGATAACGACGCGTTCACCGTCACAGATAGCATCAATATCAACTTCGGTTGCATCATCCAAGAAACGGTCTAGCAGAACTGGAGACTCGTTCGATACGCTTACTGCTTCGTTGAAGTAGCGACGCAGGTCTTGCTCATCGTATACGATTTCCATCGCACGACCACCGAGTACATAAGATGGACGAACAACTAATGGGAAGCCAATTTCTTTCGATTTCTCAACCGCTTGCTCCATCGTTGTTACTGTCGCGTTTTCTGGCTGAAGTAGACCTAAACGGTCAACAGCGGCTTGGAAGCGTTCACGGTCTTCCGCACGGTCGATAGCATCTGGGCTAGTACCAATGATTGGCACACCAGCCGCTTCTAGAGCACGAGCCAGTTTAAGTGGCGTTTGACCACCGTACTGAACAATCACACCTTTTGGTTTTTCAACGCGAGCGATAGACAGTACATCTTCCAGAGTTACTGGTTCGAAGTACAGACGATCAGACGTATCGTAGTCAGTAGATACCGTTTCTGGGTTACAGTTAACCATAATGGTTTCGTAACCGTCTTCACGCAGCGCAAGTGATGCATGGACACAACAGTAATCGAATTCGATACCTTGGCCGATACGGTTTGGACCGCCACCAAGAACCATGATCTTATCTTTGTCTGTTGGGTTTGCTTCACATTCTTCATCGTAAGATGAGTACATGTAAGCCGTGTCAGAAGAAAACTCTGCTGCACATGTATCCACACGTTTGTAAACCGGATGAATATCAAACTGCTCACGAGCACGGCGAATTTCACTTTCAGCGACACCAAGCAATTTAGACAAGCGAGCATCAGAGAAGCCTTTGCGTTTCATCTGACGAAGCACTTCTTTGGTCAAACCTGCGTAGCCGCCCGCCTTGACTTGTTCTTCGAGTTTTACAATTTCTTCGATTTGAACCAGGAACCAGCGGTCGATTTGAGTCAAGTTGAACACACCGTCGACTGACATACCCGCTCGGAATGCATCGGCGATGTACCAGATACGCTCTGCACCTGCTTCTTTAAGTTCGTGACGAATCTTAGTCAGTGCATCTGGCGCTTCCAGATCGACCATCTCATCAAAACCAGTTGCGCCAACTTCTAGGCCACGCAGTGCTTTATGAAGAGATTCTTGTTGGTTACGACCAATCGCCATTACCTCACCAACCGATTTCATCTGAGTTGTCAGACGATCGTTTGCACCAGCAAATTTCTCGAAGTTAAAGCGAGGGATCTTAGTTACGACGTAGTCGATAGTTGGTTCAAATGACGCAGGTGTTGCACCACCTGTGATGTCGTTTTGTAGTTCGTCTAGCGTAAAGCCAACGGCCAGTTTCGCGGCAATTTTCGCGATTGGGAAGCCTGTTGCTTTTGATGCTAGCGCAGAAGAGCGAGATACACGTGGGTTCATCTCGATGATGACCATACGACCATCTTTCGGGTTGATACCAAACTGTACGTTTGAACCACCTGTTTCAACACCAATCTCACGTAGAACGGCTAGCGATGCATTACGCATAAGCTGGTATTCTTTGTCAGTCAGTGTTTGTGCTGGAGCAACCGTGATTGAGTCGCCCGTATGGATACCCATTGGGTCAAAGTTCTCGATTGAACATACGATGATACAGTTGTCCGCTTTGTCACGAACGACTTCCATTTCGTACTCTTTCCAACCGATTAATGACTCATCGATAAGAAGTTCGTTGGTCGGAGATAAGTCCAGACCGCGACGACAGATTTCTTCGAACTCTTCTTTGTTGTACGCGATACCACCACCAGTGCCACCCATGGTGAACGATGGACGAATGATACAAGGGAAGCCAACCATATCTAAAACTTTGTAAGCTTCTTCCATGCTCTTCGCTGTATCTGCGCGAGGACACTCAAGGCCGATAGACTTCATCGCTTTATCAAAACGAGAACGGTCTTCCGCTTTGTCGATTGCATCAGCCGTTGCACCAATCATCTCTACGCCAAACTCTGCGAGAACGCCGTGCTTCTCTAAATCTAACGCACAGTTAAGTGCTGTCTGACCACCCATAGTTGGCAGAACTGCATCAGGACGTTCTTTCTCGATGATCTTGCGTACAACTTCCCACTGAATCGGCTCGATGTAAGTCGCATCTGCCATCTCTGGGTCAGTCATAATCGTTGCTGGATTAGAGTTAACTAGGATAACTCGGTAGCCTTCTTCGCGAAGAGCTTTACACGCTTGTGCGCCAGAGTAGTCAAACTCACATGCCTGACCGATAACAATCGGACCAGCACCAAGAATTAGAATACTTTGAATGTCAGTACGTTTTGGCATTATCTACTACTCCGAATTAAGCGCTGTGTTTTTTGATTAGTTCGATAAAGTGGTCAAATAGCGGTGCCGCGTCATGTGGACCAGGGCTCGCTTCTGGGTGACCTTGGAAGCTAAATGCTGGCTTGTCTGTGCGGTGGATACCTTGCAAAGAGCCATCAAATAGCGATACGTGAGTAGCACGTAAGTTTTCCGGTAATGTTGCTTCATCTGCCGCAAAGCCGTGGTTTTGCGAGGTAATCATCACAACGTTACGCTCTAAATCTTTTACTGGGTGGTTTGCACCGTGGTGACCAAACTTCATTTTCACCGTTTGCGCACCTGATGCTAGCGCCAGAATTTGGTGACCTAGACAAATACCAAAAATTGGCAGGCCTTTTTCTAGGAACACTTTGGTTGCTTCAATCGCGTAAGTACATGGTTCTGGGTCACCAGGGCCGTTTGATAAGAATACGCCATCTGGATTTAGTGCCAGAACTTCTTCCGCTGACGTTTCTGCAGGTACAACCGTTAAGCGGCAGCCACGGTCAACCAACATTCGTAAGATGTTGCGTTTTGCGCCAAAGTCGTAAGCGACAACGTGGTATGGCAGCTCGCTGTCATCTTTCGCCTCTGGAAGTCCACCTTCAAGCGTCCACGAACCTTGCTTCCATTGATACGCTTCTTTTGTTGTAACTTCTTTCGCAAGGTCCATTCCTTTTAAGCCTGGGAATTCTTTTGCTTTCGCTAGTGCCAAAGCTTCGTCTAGGTTGTTGCCCGCAACAATACAGCCGTTTTGAGCACCTTTTTCACGCAGGATACGAGTGAGCTTACGAGTATCGATATCAGCGATGCCAACGATATTTTGAGACTTAAGATAATCAGAGAGGGATTGTTCGTTACGGAAGTTAGAAGCGATTAGAGGAAGATCGCGAATCACAAGGCCTTGTGCATGAATGGAAGAGGATTCTTCATCTTCGGAAGTGGTTCCGGTATTGCCAATGTGAGGATAAGTGAGAGTGACGATTTGCTGAGAATAGGAAGGATCAGTGAGGATTTCTTGATACCCCGTCATCGAGGTATTAAAAACGACTTCACCAACGGAAAGACCATCTGCCCCTATGGACACTCCGCGGAACACTGTCCCATCTTCTAGGACCAACAGTGCTAATTTACCCAAGACAACCTCCAGAATAAAAATGCAAAAAAAATAAATCAAACTGCAAACATGCCTTCCTTTACCTATAAAATCTACATAAATAGGTATTTCAGACAAATTGGCGGTATTCTAAAGTTGGACTCGAAACCTGTCAACCTACAATCAAAAATAAATGATTAATTTCTAGCGAGTAAGGTCATTTTGAATCAGTAAGGCCCAAAAAGATAACTTTTACATGCTATTACATAGAGAGGCATAGAGGTTTAATGAATTTTACAAATTTGAACTTTTTAGAGATCACAAAAAAGTATGAGTTTTTCACGCAAACGTTCACTCGACAAAAAAGACATTAGTTTTTAGACATCAAAACCCAAAATACCCACAAAACAACCAAAATAACGACAAAAGTAAGCACCAAAATACTTTCTGTTAGAATCATTTCATTTACAAATAATTCTATAGATATAAAAAAGCCGGCTACCGCCGGCGAATAATTATGTATTTAGAGTTCATTCAATCCCAAAACATCTGTCATGGTATAAAAGCCCGCTGGTTTGGCACTCAACCAAACAGCGGCCTTGACGGCGCCATTAGCAAACGTCATACGATCGGTCGCTTTGTGCGTTATCTCCACTCGTTCCCCGATATCAGCAAACATGGCTGTGTGCTCACCGACGATATCGCCAGCGCGAATTGTAGCAAAGCCGATCTCATCTTTAGTACGTTCACCTGTGATACCTTCTCGCGCATAGACAGCTACATCATTCAGCTTGTTGCCCATCGCACCAGCAATGGCTTCGCCCATCCCGATAGCGGTACCAGAAGGAGCATCAACTTTATGACGATGATGTGCTTCGACAATCTCAACATCACAGTAGTCGCCCATCACTTTGGCTGCTTTCTCAAGAAGCTTAAATACTAGGTTCACACCAACAGAGTAGTTAGGAGCCATGACAACAGGCACTTGCTTAGCGGCTTCGTCAATCAGTTCACGCTCTGCATCACTGAAACCAGTCGTCCCAATCACAATACTCTTTCCATGCTTCTTACACAGTTCAAGATTCGCCAACGTACTTACTGGGGCAGTAAAATCGATGATTACATCAAAATTATCGACGTCTTTAGCAAGATCATCCGTTAAGAACACATCGAATTTGCCTTCACCACAAAGTTCACCGATATCGACACCGACAAGTGAGGACTCAGGTCGTTCTGATCCCGCGCTCACTGTCGCCTCTGGGTTAAGGTGTGAAGCTTTAACCAAATTACGGCCCATTCGGCCTGCTGCTCCTGCGATTGCAATACGAACCATTGCGCTTTCTCTCCTTCTCTGGATAACGAGGTTTGCTCTCGTTCTCTCGTTTCGCTTAATCTGTTTAAACTAACAACATACCGTGGTTACCACAAGCAAGTTCATCAGGCTTAAGCGAACTCTTTTACGACACGCTCCAAGATAGGCACGTTCGCTTCAGGAAAGGCATAGTTACCCAATTCTCTTATCTCAACCCAGCGACCTTCTTGACCTTCTCGGCCGTAAGGCTCATTACTGAACTTAGATACCGTAATAAAATCAAACTTAAGTGATTTGTCTGGATAGTCATATTCCAAATGCTCGAAAAGGGCTTGCTCAGTAACTTCAATTCCTACCTCTTCTTCAAGTTCTCTTGCTAGAGCATGTTCAATACTTTCTCCTGACTCGACTTTCCCGCCGGGAAACTCCCAAAACCCGCCTTTATGCTTGTCGTCTGGACGCTTTGTAATAAAAATTTTTGATTTGTCTTGGTTAAAAATAATAGCCGCGACTATGTGAATTCTTTTCATAGGGGTTCCTAACTCTCAAGCCGTTACACTTCAACGGTCTTTGAATCTCTAAAACTATCCGATGCTATCAAAACTTATGAAATTCGACAGCCACAGAATTTGCTTAAAAAAAGAGCCGCCTAGGCGACTCTTTAAAAAATTATCTGACTAATACGTTAGTCGATTTTGCCGTGGCACTGTTTATACTTCTTACCACTACCACAAGGGCAAGGCTCATTGCGACCTACTTTGCGTTCATCACGTACCATTGGCTGACTTGAACCTTCTTCAGATTCTTCACCTTCAGAAAGAGGGTTTTGTGCTGCTGCGTGTTGCGCTTGAGCACGACGAGCGGCCTCTTCAGCTTGCGCACGACGTTGCTCTTCCATACGTTCAACTTCTTCTTGTTGCTGAACTCGAACGCGAGATAGAACAGTAATCACATCAGTTTTCAGCGCTTCTAGTAGACCTTCAAACAGTTCAAACGATTCACGCTTGTATTCCTGTTTCGGGTTCTTCTGCGCATAGCCGCGTAAGTGAATACCCTGACGCAAGTGATCCATTGCTGCCAAGTGCTCTTTCCAAAGCGTATCCAGAGTTTGAAGCATAACCGATTTCTCGAAGTTACGAAGCACTTGGGCACCCACCACTTCCTCTTTCTCTTTGTACACTTCAACGGATAGATTGATGATCTTCTCGCGTAGCGCCTCTTCGTAAAGCTTATCGTCTTCTTCAAGCCATTGCTTCACTGGCGCATCAAGATCGAAGTCTGCTTTCAAGCGCTCTTGCAGACCTTCAACGTCCCACATATCTTCTAGTGATTGTGGCGGGATGTACTCATCAATAACCGCTGTTAGCACATCTTCACGGTTTTGCTCGATCATACCGCTGATGTCTTCAACGTTCATCAATTCGTCGCGCAGCTCGTAGACAACCTTACGCTGATCGTTCGCCACATCATCGTATTCTAGTAGCTGCTTACGGATATCAAAGTTACGACCTTCCACTTTGCGCTGTGCTTTTTCAATTGAGCGAGAAAGCATTTTCGATTCAATAGCTTCACCTTCTTCCATACCACTTTGAATAAGGCTCGCCATACGATCAGAAGTGAAAATACGTAACAAAGAGTCTTCCATAGATAGGTAGAAGCGAGATGAACCTGCATCTCCTTGACGACCAGAACGACCACGTAGCTGGTTATCAATACGGCGAGATTCGTGGCGCTCAGTACCAATGATGTGTAGACCACCAGCATCTAGTACTTGATCATGTACCACTTTCCACTCTGCTTTAATCGCATCGATTTGTTCTTGAGTTGGGTTCTCCAAAGCTTCCACTTTTGATTGCCAACTACCGCCAAGCACAATATCCGTACCACGACCGGCCATGTTGGTCGCGATAGTTACCGCACCAGGCATACCCGCTTCAGCAACAATTTCCGCTTCCTTTTCATGGAATTTCGCATTCAATACGTTGTGTTTGATCTTCGCTTTCTTCAATGCGTTAGAAAGAAGTTCTGATTTTTCAATCGATACTGTACCAACCAATGTTGGCTGACCTTTCGCAACGCGCTCTTTGATATCTTCAATGATTGCAGCAAACTTCTCAGCTTCGGTACGGTACACCACATCCGGCATATCGTTACGAATCATTGGTTTGTTGGTTGGGATAACCACCGTTTCCAAGCCATAAATAGATTGGAACTCAAACGCTTCAGTATCCGCAGTACCTGTCATACCAGACAGTTTTTCGTATAAGCGGAAGTAGTTCTGGAAGGTAATCGAAGCCAAAGTTTGGTTTTCGTTTTGAATCTTAACGCCTTCTTTCGCTTCTACTGCTTGGTGAAGACCTTCAGACCAACGACGACCTGGCATTGTACGACCAGTATGTTCATCAACAATTACTACTTCACCTTCGTCAGTAACGATGTAATCAACGTTGCGCTCAAACAACACATGAGCACGCAAAGCGGCATTCACGTGATGTAACATGCTGATGTTAGTCGGAGAGTAAAGTGTGTCACCCTCTTCCATAAGACCATTTTTCACCAACAGTTCTTCAACGTACTCTTGGCCCGTTTCTGTGAGGTATACTTGCTTTGATTTCTCATCAACAGTGTAGTGACCATCACCACGATATTCTTCAGAGTCTTCTTTGTCTTGCTTTTTAAGATGCGGGATCAAAAGGTTGATTCGGGTGTATAGCTCAGAGCTATCTTCAGCAGGACCAGAAATGATTAAAGGGGTACGAGCTTCATCAATTAGGATTGAGTCCACCTCATCGACAACTGCAAAGAAGCGTTCACGTTGTACGCGATCTTCGCTACGGAAAGCCATATTGTCACGAAGGTAGTCAAAACCAAATTCATTGTTCGTTCCGTACAAGATGTCAGCTTGGTACGCTTCTTTTTTCTCTTGAGGAGGCATGTTTGGCACGTTTACGCCAACAGTCATACCTAAAAATTCAAATAGAGGGCGGTTTGTCTCTGCATCACGTTTAGCTAGATAATCGTTCACTGTTACAATGTGAACGCCTTTACCAGCCAGGGCATTTAGGTAAGCAGGAAGCGTTGCCGTCAGCGTTTTACCTTCACCCGTACGCATTTCAGCGATTTGACCCGCATTTAGAACCATACCGCCGATAAGCTGGACGTCGAAGTGGCGCATACCGTAGACACGCTTAGATGCTTCACGAACCGTAGCAAAAGCTTCTGGAAGTAGTTTATCAAGAGTTTCACCTTTCTCTAGGCGCTCACGGAATTCAACCGTCTTTGCTTTTAACTCTTCATCACTTAGAGCCTCGAATGTTGGCTCATAGTTATTAATTTCTTTTACAATTTTTCTAAGGCGGCGCAGTGTTCGGTCGTTGCGACTGCCAATCACTTTTGTCAGTAGCTTAGTTATCATTTTTCGTGAATCTCTCTTTATTCAGACCGTTCCCGATCTACTCATAATGCCTTCAGTCTCTGCCAGTTTGGAACTAAGAATACTGAGATAAATCATTTATCAAAGATATTGAGTTCAAACATCCATATTTCAAGGCTAAGTTTTGAAACAATGTGGCTTAGTGTAAGGATTTTTAATCGATACAACCATAAATAGACGTATTTGTTTGAAGCACTCTGAAGTTTTTACTTAAAGTGGTGACTGATTAGCCGATATTGCATACCGCAATATGTGTAATCCATCCAGAACAAACTTTGCTTTTTACCTTGCTACATTGTAAAACTGAAGCTAAAGACGTTAATGTAAACTATACCTTGATAGAAAGCTGCTCTAGAATAGCTATATCTCAACAAAATTAGATTTTACCTATGCGTGATCACCGTCCAACCTCGACTGAAGATGTTATTGCTGAGTCACAGTTCAAGCAGATTCAAGAACATGCTGGAGAAATCTTACAGCTTAACCAAGCTTTGCAAGAGGTCTTACCCATGGGGACGGCCGATCATTGCCGAGTAGCGAATGTTCGTAACGGCCATCTATTGATCGATGTCTCTAGTGCCGCAATCAAAATGAAGATCGATTACGATCGCCTCATGATCCTAAATAAACTTCGTACTCAAGGCTTTGCCAAGCTGATGAGCGTTGAAGTGAGGATCAATCCTTCACTATATAGAAACCGCTTTCAACAAGACGACAGACCTAAGCGTCCACCACTAACAGAATCTGCAGCAAAGTCATTAATGACGATTGCCGACATGGCGCCACCTAAAATTCAAGAGCGTTTAAAACGATTAGCCGATATGGCAGAAAAGGAAGATCGTAAGTGAACGTTATTTCAATATGCTGAAAGCTTGAATGTTATTGATAAGTCGAAAATTAAAGCCAAATAGCAAAAAACCAGGCATAAGCCTGGTTTTTTATTAATTCTAATGCCAAGTATTTACGCAAGCACCATATTTGGTTCTGCGAATGCTACTGGTGAGCCGACTTCTTCTTCGAATGTAGTCCACTCCCACGCTTCCTGATCTGCAAGAACAGCACGTAACAGTTGGTTATTTAAACCGTGGCCAGATTTAAAGGCACGGAATTCACCAATGATTGGGTGGCCACACATGTAAAGGTCACCAATCGCATCCAACACTTTGTGAGTCACAAACTCATTTTCAAAGCGTAGACCTTCTTCATTAAGAATACGGTAATCATCCAAAACGATAGCATTGTCAAAACTACCACCCAAAACTAGGTTTTGAGATTGTAGATATTCGATATCACGCATAAAGCCAAACGTACGTGCTCGAGAAATCTCACGAACAAAGCCTTTTGACGAGAAATCAAACAGCAAACGTTGCTCGTCTGATTCAATCGCTGGGTGATTAAACTCTATTTCGAAGTCCATACGGAAGCCGTTAAATGGTACAAATTCTGCCCATTTATCACCATCGTCAAAACGAACTGGCTTTTTGATACGGATGAAGCGTTTTGGCGCATTTTGCGTTTCGATACCTGCTTGTTGTAGCAAGTATACAAATGGGCTTGCACTACCATCCATGATCGGAATTTCAGGTGCGTCTACTTCGACAACAATGTTATCGATGCCCATACCAGCAAGTGCCGCATTCAAGTGCTCAACAGTTGAAATACGCACACCTTCATCGTTTACCAATGCAGTACAAAGCATGGTGTCACGAACCGAAGCTGGATCAGCTGGAAAATCTACAGGTGGATTTACATCTGTACGACGGTAAATGATACCTGTATTTGCAGCAGCCGGGCGCAGAGTAAGTGTGACTTTACGACCAGAGTGGAGACCCACACCAGTTGTTTTCACTATTTCTTTCAGAGTACGTTGTCTGATCATCTGCTTGCCTCTCAAAAATTTGCTACAAAACACGGCCGTCTGTAACGTCGACCGTGAATGCTACCATAATTTTGAGCCATGTCAAATTTATGGGTTAAAGATTAATCAGCCTGACGACGCAAAAATGCCGGTATATCTAAATAACCACTTTCCTTTTCTTGCTTTGGAGCCGCAGAACTTTGGCTCGACGAAGCTGGAGAAGAAGGAGCAGTGTTTGTCGGCCGAGGAGTTACCTGTGGCTTCTCTTGCACTTGATTATTTTGCAAGGTCTGTGCCGGTTTTTCTTCAGCTTGCGTTGCCGCTGCTTGTTGCTGTGGTTGAGCTTGCGGCGTCGGTGCCACTTTCGCTTTACCACCCGCAACTAGCGTGATATCTGGCTTTTTCTCATTACCAATACCTGTCGCTACAACTGTTACGCGGATTTCGTCAGTCATATCAGGGTCTAGAGAAGTACCGATAACAACAGTCGCATTGTCAGAAGCGAATGCCTTCACTGTATTACCAACCGTCTCAAACTCGTCAAGACGCATATCCAGACCAGCAGTAATATTGACAAGAACACCACGAGCGCCCGCTAGATCGATGTCTTCCAGAAGTGGGCTAGAAATTGCCATTTCAGCCGCTTCTTCAGCACGGTCTTCACCTTTGGCGATGCCGCTACCCATCATTGCGTGACCCATTTCAGACATTACAGTTCTTACGTCCGCAAAGTCGACGTTGATCATGCCAGGGCGAGTAATTAGCTCAGCAATACCTTGAACGGCATTCTTAAGAACATCGTTAGCGCTTGCAAAAGCTTCTAGTAGTGTTACACCACGACCAAGTACTTTAAGTAGCTTTTCGTTTGGAATCGTGATCAAAGAGTCAACATGCTTAGAGAGCTCATCGATACCTTGCTCAGCAAATGCCAAACGCTTTTTACCTTCAAAACTAAACGGTTTAGTTACTACCGCTACTGTTAGAATGCCAAGCTCTTTAGCCACTTCCGCAATAACAGGCGCTGCACCAGTACCGGTACCGCCACCCATACCAGCTGCGATAAACACCATATCGGCGCCAGTCAGGGAATCTTTAATTCGATCTCTGTCTTCGAGAGCTGCGTCACGGCCAACCTGTGGATTAGCACCTGCACCCAGACCTTTAGTGATATCACCACCGATCTGAATTACATTGCCAACGCTTGTCTTACGAAGTGCTTGCGCATCAGTGTTGACGCTGATGAATTCCACACCTTCGATGGATTCACGCACCATGTGTTCAACGGCGTTACCACCGCCGCCACCAACCCCAACGACCTTGATTACTGCATCGTCAGACATTTCCATCATCGGTTCAAACATGTGTTGTCTCCGTTTATCCTGCAACTCAGGTTAAAACTCTTTTTGTATCCAGTTACGCAATTTATCGAAAAAGCCAGTTACAGATGAGCGTTTAGGTTCATTATAATCGCTATCGTCGCTAGACTGCATGTCTCTTGCGTAATGAAGTAATCCAACTGCCGTAGAATGGTACGGCTCTTTTACATAGTCAGTTAATCCGCTGACTTCGAGCGGTTTGCCGACCCTTACTTGATTGCGGAATACGCGTTCCGCACATTCTACCACTCCGTCCATTTGCGCAGCACCGCCGGTGAGTACAACTCCCGCAGCCAGATGGTGCTTGATACCCTCTTCGCGCAATTTTGCTTGTACAGAGTCGATAGTTTGGTTAACCAGTCCCATAAGCTCAGAGTAGCGTGGCTCAATCACTTCTGACAACGTTTGACGTTGCAGGCTACGTGATGGTCGTCCACCTACGCTTGGTACATTAACCGTGTCATCCTTACTGACCAGTTCACTCAAAGCACAGCCATATTTGACTTTTATTTCTTCAGCATCGCTCACTGGCGTGCCAAAAGCAAAAGCAATATCACTGGTTACAGCATTTCCTGCGTACGAAAATACTTCTGTGTGACGTAACGCACCGCCAGTCCAGATGGCCACATCCATCGTGCCGGCGCCAATATCAACCACACAAACTCCAAGCTCTCTTTCATCCTCGGTGATTACTGCATTACTAGCAGCAAGCCCAGAAAATACGAGTTGTTCTACTTTAAGGCCGCAGCGTTCTACCGCCTTAATAATGTTGCGTGCCATGTCATTATGGCATGAGATAAGGTGGACACTCACTTCCATTCTTACCCCAGATAAACCAAGCGGATTTTTGATTCCTTCTTGGTAATCAATGGTGAACTCTTGCGGGATCACATGAAGAATTCGCTGTTCATCACCGATTTTAATCGATTTTGCGGTATGGATAGCGCGATCCATGTCTTCTTGAGACACCTCTTCATCAGAAATCGTGCCCATACCTTTTTCAATTCGGCTTGCGATATGCTTACCAGACAACGAAATGAAGACTCGGCTGATCTGGCACTCTGCCATTAATTCAGCTTGATCAATTGCACGTTGTACTGATTTTACAACCGACTCCAAATCATTCACGCCACCTTTATCCATGCCGCGTGAGGGGCTACTACCTGCGCCAATAATATTAATTTGACCGTCTGGTAAAACCTCACCCACTAGAGCCGATACGGTTGCAGTGCCTATATCAAGACCAACAATAATGTTGTCATCAGCGGCCTTAGTCATCTGTACTCTCTTCTAACTCTTGTTCAGGAAACCAACCAACTGCGGCTCCTGTATCGTACCTAAGATCGATATAACTGATTCTTTGCGTGTCACTGCCAAGCTTGTTATAGAGCTTAAAAAAGCGCTCTATACGCTCAAGAAGAGACTCTTTACCGAGCTCTAATCGAATACCGTTATCAAGGATGATTTGCCAAGCTCGTCGCTCGTTTAATACCAGAGACGATATCGCTAAACCCAATTGCTGAAACTTAGGACTCAAATCACGGTAAGTCTGTAAGACTTCCGGTCCGCTATCTTTGGGTCCGTACAGCTTCACTTTTTCTTCTTGCAACAGAGCAACATCTCCATCAAAAACGAACCCGTTTTTATCTAACAGTTCGTTGCCATTCCAAATGGCTTCTGGTTGATGCTCCGTCAAAAAAACTTTTACTGTATCCGGCCACTGCTTTCGGATTGCGGCATGCGCTACCCATGGCAGAGCTTCGACACTTTGCTGTAATACATCAATATCCTGGGACATAAATGTACCGATGTGATCAATTCGACTAAATGCAGCCTGCACATCGTCAGCTTGGACATACTCCAGTTTCCCCTGAAGTACTATTTTGGAGAGAGGTAACCTTTGGTCATCCCACATCCAACTGATCGCCGCGTACAAAACAGAACTAATTAAAGTCACAACCACAACGAAAAATAACGCACCCAAGATTTTTTCTTGGCGACCAGGGTTGTTACCCGTATTTGGTCGCTCGTCATTCAGTGCAATATTCAACAACGTCTTCGTTTCCTGACTTTTGTCGTGTACTTTTTACCCATATAATTACGCAGAGGTAAAAGTCTTGACTTTAACCTTGGGATTATACTGAGCTCTTGTAAACTATCAAACACTGATAGCAATAAATCACAATGATATTGACGCAAAATCGAGATCTGAGTCTTTATCTGTCCTTCGCATCAACAATATGTGTCAGCCAAGCATCTTGTTTATATTCAATTTAAGACCTGCCAGCTGTTTCGCCACTTTACCAATATCACCCGCACCTTGCGTTAAGATTAGGTCGCCGTCTTGTATAACGTTAGCTAAAACTGAAGGTAATTGCTCGATTTCTGGAACAAAAATCGGGTCTACCTTGCCTCGGCTGCGAATTGTGCGACATAAAGCGCGCCCATCAGCACCTGCAATCGGCTTTTCACCCGCTGCGTAAACATCCAGCATGATCAATACATCCACCTGTTCAAGCACATTCGCGAAATCATCGTACAAATCACGAGTACGGCTATAACGGTGCGGTTGGAAAATCATCACCAAACGCTTGTCTTGCCAACCACTGCGTGCTGCATTAATGGTTACATCCACTTCTGTTGGATGATGGCCGTAATCATCAACAAGCATTGCATGACCGTTGCCAGTATCAAACTCGCCAAGGTGATCAAAACGTCTTCCCGTACCTTGCGTACCAGCCATTGCCTTTAGGATCGCATCGTCTTCAATGTCATCTTCAGTAGCAACCGCAATCGCAGCAGACGCATTCAATGCATTGTGACGACCTGGAATATTCAGCGTGATATCTAAGTTAGCTCGCCCTTTACGTACTACCGTAAATTTGCCTTGCTGCCCCTCTTGACGATAATCTTCAATACGTACGTCGGCATCTTCAGAAAAACCGTAAGTTATCACTTGACGACTAATACGTGGGATTAACTCTCGAACCACAGGATCATCAATGCAAACTATTGCTTGGCCGTAAAACGGTAGATTATGAAGGAAATCGATGAAGGTTTGCTTTAAGGTTTCAAAGTCACCACCATAGGTATCCATATGATCGGCTTCGATATTGGTAACAATGCTCACCATTGGTTGCAAGTGCAGGAATGACGCGTCACTTTCATCTGCCTCTGCAATTAGAATACGACTCGAGCCTAGACGCGCATTTGTACCTGCGCTTTTCACCAAACCGCCATTCACAAACGTTGGATCAAGACCGGCTTCAGAATAGATTTGAGTAACAAGAGCGGTCGTCGTGGTTTTACCGTGTGTACCCGCAACGGCAATACCGTGACGGAATCTCATCAATTCAGCCAACATCTCTGCGCGGCGTACAATAGGGATACGTAATTCACGTGCCGCCATCACTTCTGGGTTTTCTTCGTTGATCGCCGTTGACACAACAACCACACTGGCTTTTTCTACATTACTGGCTTGATGACCAATAAATACCGTCGCACCTTTTGATACCAAACGCTCTGTCACAGCGTTCTCTGATAGATCAGAACCTGTGATTTGGTAGCCTTCGTTCAACAGCACTTCTGCAATGCCGCTCATGCCCGCACCACCAATACCGATGAAGTGGATGGATTTCACGCGGCGCATCTCTGGCACCATTGCGCGAATCTGAGCTAAGTCTTGTGTATGTTGGATTGTCATCAATTCTATTCTCAATAATTCGGTTAACGCTTTTCGGTCAAAGCGACAATGGCTTGTGCGACAACTCGGTCAGCATTCAATTTTGCAGCGCCACGCGCTTGCTCAGCCATTGTAAGTAAAGCTTGGCGATCCAATTGTTGGATCTGCAGAGTCAGAGACTCAACGGTTAAATCTGGTTGTTCAATCATTTTCGCCGCGCCGCAATCCACCAAGTGGTCTGCATTAAGTGCTTGCTGGCGGTCTTTGTGCATGAATGGAACAAAAATAGCGCCTACACCTGCCGCCGAGACTTCAGATACGGTTAACGCTCCAGAGCGACAAACTAAAAGGTCAGCCCATGCGTAAGCTTCTGCCACGTCATCAATGAATTCCATTACTTCTGCATTTACCACACCATTAGCTTGGTATGCTGCATTCACTTCTTCGGCGGCACCTTTGCCCGCTTGATGACGAATACAGTAATCTTCGCCCAATTTCGACATCACTTCTGGCAGAGTTTGGTTAAGAATACGTGCGCCTTGGCTGCCACCCATCACCAAAATGCGAATTGGACCTTGGCGCTCTTGCATGCGCTCAGTTGGCGCTGCTAATTGAGTCACGTCTTCACGAACTGGGTTCCCAACCACTTCGGCATTTGGAAAAGCGCCGGGGAAAGCCTGAAAAACCTTCTTAGCGATTTTCGATAACCATTGGTTCGTTAAACCTGCTACTGCATTTTGTTCATGCAGAACAACAGGAATGCCACTCATCCAAGCGGCAATACCGCCCGGGCCGCTAACATAACCGCCCATACCAAGCACTGCGTCTGGCTGCCAGCGTTTCATGTGAGCACGAGCCTGCATAATGGCATTGATAATTTGAAATGGTGCTGCAAGAAGACGTTTAACGCCTTGACCTCGTAACCCTTTCACTTTGATAAAGTCGATTTCAATGCCATGTTTTGGCACCAAATCCGCTTCCATTCGATCCGCCGTACCTAACCAACGGATCTCCCAACCTTGTTCTTGAAGCTGTTTTGCTACCGCCAAACCTGGGAATACGTGACCGCCAGTACCACCAGCCATCACCATCAAACGTTTATTTTGTTTCATTAGCTTGTTGTTCTGATTGTTGTTGCTCGCGTTTCAAGCGGCATTCGTAATCGATACGCAGTAGTATGGACACTGCGACGGACATAATTATTAGACTAGAACCACCATAACTGATGAGTGGAAGTGTTAAACCTTTAGTTGGAACAATACCGGCGGCAGCTCCAACATTAACCAAGGTTTGAAACGCAAACCAAATACCAATTCCGAAAGCCAGATAACCTCCGAACATTTCGCCTTCTTCAAATGCACGCTTGCCGATGTAAACCGCTTTTAGCACCAAGCTAAAAATCAGCATTAAGACCAGCACTACGCCTACGAAACCAAGCTCTTCAGCAAGTACGGCAAACACAAAGTCGGTATGCGCTTCCGGTAGATATTCCAGTTTTTGAATTGAGTTACCGAGACCTTGACCGAACCATTCACCACGACCAAACGCCATCAAAGACTGAGTCAACTGATAGCCACTGCCAAATGGGTCTTCCCACGGGTCAAGGAAGGAGGTTACTCGTCGCATACGGTATGGCTCGACGAGAATCAAACCTACCACAGCGCCGATACCTGCCACCATCAAGGCGAGAAACTGGGTTAGTTTTGCACCTGCGATAAAAAGCATGCCAAACAGCGTGACCAGCATCACGACGACCGTCCCCAAGTCTGGCTGACCAAGTAGTAATACTGCGAAGAAGGCAAACACCATGATTGGCTTCATAAAGCCACCAAAGAACGTTTGTCGTACTTCGTCTTGCTTTCGAACTAAGTAACCAGACATGAAGATAAACAGCGATAGCTTCGCGACTTCCGCTGGCTGAAGGTTAAACAGCCCAAGGGGAATCCAACGAGACGCACCATTAACCGACTTACCCGCCAAGAGCACGATGATCAACAGTGCGAAAGAAGCCCAAAGTAAGTAATGGCTCTTCTTAAACCACTCTTGCAAAGGCACTTGCAAAATAACAGCGGAGGTCCCTAACGCCAGCACGAGAAACGTCGCATGACGAAACATAAAGTGGAACGGCTGTTCCGTTAATCGAGAGCTGATTGGAAATGATGCAGAGGTTACCATGACCAAACCAGTCAACATCAAACCCAGTGCAATCCACACTAACTGACGATCAAACATCGCCTCTGGGGCTGGATGCTTGAGCCAATTGCCAATACTGCGTTTAACGTTACCTAAACCCACGAAGTGTGTAACCTTTAATTATGCATATTTCTGAGCAAGAGCAGCGAAAGCATCACCTCTTGCCATAAAGTTGTCGAATTGATCAAAGCTAGCACATGCAGGAGACAGCATCACCATATCACCTGGTTTTAACTGCGAAGATACTTGTTGAATCACATCTTCCATAGTGTCGAAACGTATTGCAGATTCATGCAGTGGCATAAATTCATCGCCATCAGCGCCAAAGCAACACAGTTGCAAGTTAAGCGTCGCGAAGATCGGTTTTAATGGCGAGAAGTCAGCACCTTTGCCAACACCACCAACGAGTAAGTAGAGCTTGCCTGTCGATTCCAAACCAGATAGCGCAGCCATAGTGCTGGCAATATTAGTTGCTTTAGAGTCATTCACCCATTTGACGCCTTGATTATCCGCAACCACCTGGCATCGGTGTGTCAGTCCCGTGTAATTTTTAAGTGCATTCAATGCTTTGTGATAGTTTACGTCCGCAGCTTTTAATAGCGCTAAAGCAACCAGAGCGTTAGATAAGTTGTGCTTACCAACCAACTTAAGCTCATCACTTGCGACAACTCGTTGACCGTGATCGAGCAGCCAAGTACGGTTGCCATCCACCTCGAGACCAAAGTCCTGATTGTCGCTGCCAAATGTCACCAATGGCATCTCTGCGTCTGGGAAGGTTTCTTGATCATCACGGTTCACGACTGCAAGAGCAGCATGGTTAAAAATACGCAACTTAGCTTGTCGATAGTCAGACATGCCTTGATAACGATCCATATGATCTTCAGAAAGATTCAGAAACGCAGCGGCTTTGAGCTTTAAGCTTGACGTCGTTTCTAACTGGAAGCTCGAGAGTTCGAGTACATATAGGTCTGCGTCTTGTTCTAACAAATCCAGAGCAGGCACACCGATGTTACCACCAACGCCAACATCCAAACCTGCAGCCTTAGCCATCACACCTGTGAGGTCGGTTACTGTGCTCTTACCGTTTGAGCCCGTAATCGCAATTACGGGTTTCTGCACCGCCCAAGCGAATAACTCGATATCACCAACTACTGCCGTACCTTTTGCTAAGACGGCTTGGATCTCTGGTGTCGCTAGCGCAATACCAGGGTTGGTCACGATAAGATCCGCGTCAGAAAGCCAGTCCGTATTCCAACCACCACTATGCAGTTGAACACTTTCCGGCAAGCGCTCTGCACCTGGAGGGTTTACACGAGTATCAATGACTTTGACCACAAGTTGTGGCTGATTTTTTCTTAGGTGTTTAACGACAGAGAGCCCGGTAATACCGAGCCCTACGACGACAACACTATGTATGTTTTGCCAACGTTCCATATTTGATCACACTGTAAATCTTGTTCTTGGAAAGCGCGATTAACGCACTTTCAATGTCGCAAGACCAATCAGAACAAGAACCATAGAAATAATCCAGAAGCGCACGATTACGCGAGGTTCTGGCCAACCTTTCAATTCGTAGTGGTGGTGAATTGGTGCCATACGGAAAATGCGCTGACCACGTAATTTGTAAGAACCTACCTGTAGGATGACTGATAGCGTTTCCATCACAAATACGCCACCCATGATCACCAACACCAACTCTTGACGAACTAGAACAGCAATGGTGCCCAATGCCCCGCCAAGCGCTAGTGAACCTACATCGCCCATGAACACTTGTGCTGGGTAAGTGTTAAACCACAAGAAACCAAGGCCTGCACCTACGATTGCTGTACATACGACAACTAACTCAGAAGCATGTGGTAAGTATGGTATATGAAGGTATTCAGAGAAGTTAACGTTACCGGTCGCCCATGCAATAACCGCGAAGCCTGCTGCAACAAGAACCGTTGGCATGATTGCCAAACCGTCTAGACCATCAGTCAGGTTAACCGCGTTACTTGTACCTACAATGACAAAGTAAGTCAAAATGATATACATCAAACCAAGCTGCGGCATGATGTCTTTAAAGAATGGCACCACTAGCTGAGTTGCTGCTGTGTCTTTACCGTAAGCATACAATGCGAAAGCGACGACAAACGCGATCAACGACTGCCAGAAGTACTTCCAACGCGCAATCAAGCCATCGGTATTTTTGCGTACCACTTTACGATAGTCATCAACAAATCCGACTGCACCGTAGCCAAGTAAGACCGTAAGTACCGCCCATACGTAAGGGTTGGATAAGTCTGTCCATAGCAAAATCGTGATTGAGATGGCCGCTAAGATCATGATACCGCCCATTGTTGGGGTACCACGCTTACTAAAGTGAGATTCAGGACCTTCGTTACGCACTACCTGACCAATTTGCAGCATTTGCAAACGCTTGATCATGATTGGTCCCATCCATAATGACAGACCTAGAGCGGTTAATACGCTTAGGATTGCTCGAAAAGACAAGTATTCAAACAATCGGAAAAAAGACAGGTATGGCTGTAGCAGCTCGGCAAGCCAAATAATCATTAATAATACTCCTTCAAAGCAGCAGCGACTTCAAACATACGTGCACCGTTCGCTCCTTTCACCAACATCGTATGGTTTTCAGGAACGGCTTGGTCTAGATGCTGCTTGATGTATTCAATCATCTCTTGGTGCGTCTCAAAATGAATGCCTTGGCAAAGATCACTGATCACCTTGGCGTCTGCACCATATGTGAGAACATGTTCAAATTTTTGTGGGGCAGCATGTTCCCCGACTTGACGATGAAGTGCAAGACTTTCCTCGCCCAATTCCGCCATATTACCTAAAATCAGCCAGCGTTGACCTGGGAAAGCGGCCAATAAATCAACTGCCGCTTTCATGGCTGGTACGCTCGCGTTGTAGCTGTCGTCAATCAATTTTATCTTTTCGCTCAGCGCTTCAACCTCGACGCGACCTTTCACTTTGTTCAAATGTTTAAGGCCAGCACGAACCTCTTCTAATGTGGCTCCCATTCGTAACGCAATAATAGAAGCAGCGATCGCATTCGCAACGTTGTGTTGACCTATAATACCCAGAGACAGTTCAATTTCTTGTGAGCTTGCTGCGATATGTAAGTCAAAGCTTGCTTCACCTGCGGCGTTCAATACGATGTTAGAAGCGAAGAAGTCTGCATCAGTATTACTTTGTGAAAAAGTAATGACTTTCTTATCTGCTAACACTTCATCCCACTTGGCTTCACCATTGCTGTCTAGGTTAACAATCGCAATACCACCAGCTGAAAGGCCTTGGTAGATTTCACCTTTGGCTTGTTTCACGCCATCGATAGAACCAAAGCCTTCAAGGTGAGCGGCGGCTACATTGTTCACTAACGCGATATCTGGTTTTACTAACTGAGTCGTGTAAGCAATTTCACCTATATGGTTAGCACCAAGCTCAATCACGGCATAATCATCATCCTGCTGTGAGCGCAATAATGTCAACGGAACACCAATATCATTATTGAAGTTACCCGCCGTGAATAACACTTTGCCTTTCAATTGCAGGATACTCGCAACCATTTCTTTTACGGTAGTTTTACCGCAACTTCCGGTGATGGCAACGGTAGGTGTTTTGCATGCTTGATGCACCCAAGAAGCAAACTCACCCAATGCAAGTTTGGTATCCGACACCACAATTTGCGGCACATTCACATCTAAGCGTTTTTCTACGAGTAAAGCACCGGCACCTGCATCTACCGCTTGTTGGCAAAAGTTGTGCGCGTCAAAGCGCTCCCCTACTAACGCGACAAATAGAGCCCCACGATCAATCGTTCGTGTATCAGTAGAAACCGCGTCGATAAATAGATCGTCGCCGAATCGCTTGCCACGAGTGATGTCTGCAATTTGAGATAACGTTACTTTGATCATGAGGTCAATCCTAAAAGTTGCATTGCGGACTCGCGGTCGGAGTAATGAATCGTTTCGCCATTACGAATCTGATAATCTTCATGGCCCTTCCCTGCTAACAAGATAATGTCGTTTGGCGAAGCATTTTCAATGGCATAAGACAGTGCTTTGAAGCGGTCATGCTGAACAATCGCTTCAGCAGGTTTTGACAGCCCAGCTAACATGTCTTTCACAATCTGAACCGGATCTTCGCTGCGTGGGTTATCGTCAGTCAACACCACTCTGTCACCTAGACGCTCTGCAATTTCCGCCATCATTGGGCGCTTACCTGCATCGCGATCGCCACCGCAGCCAAAAATAGCCCACAGCTGGCCTTCACAATGAACTCGTAAAGCTTGCAGCGCTTTTTCTAAAGCATCAGGAGTATGGGCATAATCGACCACGACTTTGGCACGATCCTCAGTTTGGAATAACTCCATTCGGCCGAGTACAGGTTGCAGTTGACCTGCGGTTTCGAGTAACGCTTGTTTCTCTTTACCTAAGCTTAATAAGGTCGCAAAAGCGAGCATTAAGTTGGTTGCATTAAACTCACCAATCAAAGGCGCGTGCAATTCACCTGAGCCAAATTTACCATCGAACTTAATAGTAATCCCTGACTCCGCGTAACTGACTTCCGTCGCCCAAATTGCGCTTTCAAATTCAGTGTACGGCTTGAGCGAGACAGCGATCGCATTACTTAACTGCGACGCCCATTGATGACCGACTTCATCATCAACATTGATAATGGCACGTTCACATTGGTGTTGCGTGAACAACCCAAGCTTTGCATTGGCATACGCTTCCATCGTGCCATGATAATCTAAGTGGTCACGACTTAAGTTAGTAAACACGCCCGCCGCAAATGATAATGCTTTGACACGACCTTGCGTCAGGCCATGAGAAGATACTTCTAGCGCGGTGTATGTGGCTTGTTGATTTGCGAGAGAGGAGAGCGTTTTCTGAATTTCAACGGCATTCCCCGTTGTATTCGCAGCTTGTTGCAAGTTATTGAGGAAGCCATTTCCTGTTGTTCCCATTACCGCCGCTTTATGGTCAAGCAGTTCTAGCCATTGCGCTATTAACTGGGTAATAGTGGTTTTGCCGTTGGTGCCGGTGACACCAATCAAATCCATCTCAGGGTAAGCATAAAGCTTTCCAGCAATCGCGGATAAACGTTGGTCCAACCTATCAATGTAAATGACGGGAACATCATCAATGATTTCCACCGTACCATGTGTTTTGACATCGCAGGCTTGCGCCAGGGCTGCATTTGCACCTTGCTCAATTGCAGAGGCAATGAATTTACGCCCATCCACAACATGGCCAATCACTGCTACAAACGTGGTTCCAGGTTGAACTCTTCGGCTGTCGAGCTCCAATTCAGAAACAAGAACGGACGATAAGCTAGGGCAATCCACCCAAGGGGAAAGCAGCACGTCCATACTGATGGCTTTAGTCATATTTGTTCTCCGAGCTTTGGCTCAGGTTTTCTTAATTTTGTTTGCTCAGTAAACCACAGGGCTTACTGTTGGAATTTGTTTTCGTCAGGTGCAACATTGAGTATTTGTAGCGCGCCTTTCATGATTTCAGAGAAGACAGGAGACGCTACCGAACCACCATAGTAGTCATCACCTTGAGGCTCGTTTACGATCACTACTAAAGCAATTCGCGGATCGCTAACCGGAGCAAGCCCAGCCGTGTAGGTGATGTACTCGTCGCTGTACCCACCGGCAGAAGCTTTACGTGATGTACCTGTTTTCGCTCCCACTCGATAACCAGGAACTGCCGCTCTGCGAGCCGAGCCCCCTTTTTGAGTTACGGTTTCCAACATGTCTAATACTTGACGCGCATACTTCGCACTCACCACTTGGCGTGACATGTCATGATCATTGCTTTCGATAATATGAATAGGCTCGTATTTGCCAAGGTTTCCAAGCGTCGCATAAGCATGGGCTAGCTGGATTGGTGTAATTGATAGACCATAACCAAACGCAATCGTGGCGCGTTCAATTGGCGACCAACGAGTTCGTGTAGGAAAAATACCCGTCACTTCCCCAACTAGGTTTAGGCCAGAAAGCTCACCAAAACCCACTGAACTGTACAGCCCAAGAAGCGCCTCTACCGGCATTTGCATTGCTAGCTTCGTCACACCGATATTACTCGACTTTTTAAGGATCGTGGTCAAGCTTGCTTTGCCTACACGAGAGACATCTCTGACTCGACTACCACCTAAACGTAGGACACCATTACCGGTATCTACGATGGTATCTTTATCAGCTATCCCATTTTCTAAGGCGGCTAAAATAACGAAAGGCTTAATGGTCGAACCGGGCTCCATTGAGTCCGTGATCACTCGGTTACGCATTTGATAGCTTTGCCAATCGCTACGATTGTTAGGGTTGTAAGAAGGAGCATTAACCATGGCCAATACGGCGCCCGTTTTTACATCCAACATGACAACGGAACCTGAAGTGGCGCGGTGGTCCGCAACGGCTTGCTTAATCGCACGATACGCAATCGCCTGTAGGCGCTGATCGATGGTTAACTGAAGTGATTTACCTTCTTGCTTGTCTTGCCAAGCAATGTTTTCCACAACACGACCATAACGGTCTTTACGAATAGTTTTCTTACCCGCCGCGCCAGTGAGCCACTCATCGTAGCTACGCTCCACACCTTCTAGGCCATGCCCGTCAATGCCTGTCACACCGACTAAGTGAGCACTAACCTCACCGGCAGGATAATAACGACGAGATTCCGACTTAAGGCCAACACCTGGCAGCTTTAGCTCACGAATATAGTTCGCCATGGCCGGACTGACCTGGCGCTGCAAGTAGATAAAGCGGCGTTTTTCATTGCGCTTAATTTTGTCTATTAACCCTTGTCGGTCAATACCAAGAACATCCGCTAATGCATGCCAACTTTTGGTCTGGCTTAACGCGTTTTCTTTAAATATCGTGGCAGGATCTGCCCAAACCGCCTCAACCGGTACACTGACAGCAAGCGGCTCACCATTTCGATCCGAAATAATACCGCGAGCAGAAGGAATGGATTTAACACGAACCGAACGTAGGTCACCTTGTTTAATCAGGTTATCTGGCTCAATGATTTGGATGTAGGCTACGCGTGCCACCAAAAGGGCAAATGCACAAAAAACAAAAAACAGTAATAGATGGAAGCGCCAACGAATCAAGAAAGATTCTTCGACCGCCACTTTCACTGCTTTATTATCGGTTTTCTTATCCCCCCTAGCCGCTTTATCTTTTGCTACAGGTTTACGCTTATTGGCTTGTTTCGTGTTGGATTTTTTTCTAATCATTTGAGCGTGACAACCACTTCTTTATCGCCATCAGGTCGTTTCATTTCAAGTTCTTTTTTGGCAAGGTCTTGAACACGACTGTGTTCCGCGAGGGCAGTTTCTTCCAACATTAAGTTACGCCATTCGCTATCTAACCGTTCTCGTTCAACCAACGTGTGATCTTTCTCAGTGATCGCTTGACGCGCATGGTGGGTAGCAAATACCACTCCCATTGCCGATGCCACGATCAATAGCAACAACAGTAATGGCCAGCGACCAACGGTGAGGAGATCCGTCGCAATCAACTTAGCAAGATTAGGAGTGGGTTTCGTCATAATAATTAAAGCTTTTCCGCAATTCTTAACACAGAGCTGCGCGAGCGAGGGTTCATTTCAATTTCTTGTTTGCTTGGCTTAATCGCTTTGCTCACCGCTTTCATATTCGCACTACCAAGAGCACGAATTTGCTCTTCCGTCATTGGAATACCGTGTGGCACTTCAGGCCCTTTGCTCTCTTTACGGATAAAACGTTTGACCATACGGTCTTCCAGAGAGTGGAAGCTAATCACAGATAAACGGCCTTCAGGAGCCAGAATGCTCGCCGCGCCTTTAAGTGCCGTATCAATTTCTTCTAACTCACTGTTGATGTAAATACGAAAAGCCTGGAAAGCACGAGTCGCAGGGTGTTTTTTCTCTTTAAAACTTTTCGGTGCGGCATCTGAAATCAATTTTGCCAGCTGACCTGTGCGAACCATTGGCTCATTTTCTTCATCTTCACGGTAGGCAACAATCGCTTTTGCAATACGGCGCGCATGTTTATCTTCCCCGAACTCGCGAATGACCCAAGTGATATCATCGAGGTCTGCTTCCATCAACCATTGAGATACTGGAATACCTGATGTCGGGTCCATACGCATATCTAGCGGACCATCTTTCATAAAGCTAAAGCCACGCTCTGCGTCGTCTAACTGAGGAGAAGAAACGCCTAAATCCAGCAGAACACCATCCACTTTTCCAACTAGCCCATACTCTTCAGCATACTCAGCAATACCAGAAAATGGACCATGAATAATGGTGAAGCGAGGGTCATTGATTTTGCCTGCCTCAGCGATCGCTTGAGGGTCACGGTCGATACTGTACAGTCGGCCATTTTCACCGAGTTTAGATAGAATTGTCCGGCTGTGACCGCCACGGCCAAATGTTCCATCAATATAGACGCCGTCTGGTTTGATAGCTAAGCCATCAATGGATTCATTTAATAACACGGAAATATGTTGGAAGGTTTCGGTCATAGCTTTCTCGTTGAATGATCTTGAAGCGATTCTTTAGTGTACTGATTTCCTACATCATCGCCACCACAAGTCTAAAGTTAGACGTGATTTACGCCAAGTTTATTGGTAATGACATAGTTTGCGTCAATTAAATGCAAAAAACCCATCACTACCGAAGTAGAGATGGGTCTCGAATAGGTGGAGCCGACACATAAGCCGGGTTCTGTTCCGCTTGCGCGGCGGTAGCCATTCGTCTAGGCCAGCAATCACTCACTGGCTCGAGCAACCTACCCGCCTCCTTACGCGAGCAACGCAATGTGGAGGCCTATTTGGTCTTGCTTCAGGTGGAGTTTACCCTGCTACGAACTATTGCTAGTCGTCCGGTGCGCTCTTACCGCACCCTTTCACCCTTACCTGTGCCCTAAGGCCATCGGCGGTCTTCTCTCTGCTGCACTTGTCGTAGGCTTGCGCCCCCCAGGCGTTACCTGGCACCTTGCTCTATGAAGCCCGGACTTTCCTCCCCTTTGTCAGTCTCCCGAAGGACGTCAACGTCAGTCTCCCAAAGGGACTTCGACGTCAGTCTCCCGAAGGACATCAACAAAGCAGCGACTACCCAGTCAGCTCCGAGGGCGGATTGTATAGAGTTCTCACTTCAGAGTCTAGTTAGATCACAGATATGATGAGATGAATGCACTAAGTGATGACTTTTTAGTCAGCGCGCCAAAAATAGATAATAAAAAGGCCGATTCCTAAACATCAGCCCTCATTGACCATTTATCTCGCTAGCGGCACTTAGTCTAAGTTTTCTAAGCCCCATTTATATAGCGCATTCTTCTTCAAGTTATGTATTTCTGCCACCAAAGCAGCTGCTTTTTTCAAAGGCAGCTCTTTGGTCAAAATCCCTAACGTGCGTAAAGCATCTTCAGGTAGTGAGTCGTCTGTTGTTTCACGATGGCCATGTACCAACAATACCATTTCACCACGCTGTTGGTTATCGTCACTTTTCACCCATTTAATCAGCTCACCTAACGGCATGCCTTGAATGGTTTCAAAGGTTTTTGTTAGCTCTCTTGCCAACACAACTTCTCTATCTGGGCCAAGAACGTCTAACATGTCTTGTAGAGAGTCTAAAATACGGTGCGGTGACTCGTAAAAAATACACGTACGCTCTACCGAAGCAATCTCTAGGAATTTATCCTTACGACCTTTGCTTTTCGGTGGTAAAAAACCTTCGAAGCTAAAGCGATCAGATGGCAAGCCAGAGGCACTTAACGCCGTAATGACCGCACAGGCACCTGGAAGAGGCACAACTCTAACGCCCGCTTGACGACATTTTGTCACCAAATGGTATCCTGGGTCGCTGATAAGTGGCGTACCAGCGTCAGAAACTAATGCGATAGACTGACCGGAAAGCAGCTTTTCTACCAAAACTTGTGCTTTTTGCTGCTCATTGTGGTCATGTAGAGCAAAAGTTTTGGTTTGAATATTGAAGTGAGACAGTAATTTGCCCGTATGTCGAGTATCCTCAGCGGCAATGATGTCCACAGTCGACAGAATTTCGATAGCACGTTGGGTGATATCCGCTAAATTTCCGATTGGAGTCGGTACGATATAGAGAGTTGGCCCCTCATTCGGCAACTTATTTTTATCTGTCATTTGTTTACCATCACTTCAACGATTAATATAGAGACAATTTTGTACAAAATTATAGAGAACTCACGGCAATGATTAACCATAAGAGACTCAGTGTACCACGCATACTTACTCCTGTTGCACTAGCAATTACGCTCGCCGCCTGTTCTTCAGGTCCAAGACAGCCTGATGGCGTTGATGTAACACTTGAGCCTACTCAGTCTGTTCAGAACTATATGATCCAAGCTGATAGCACGGAAGGCAGTTTACAAAATGACTGGTTGATCATGGCAACCAAAGCCGCGATTCAAGCAAACCAGTTTGATCAAGCAGAAATGTTGATCAAGCGCCTGGCTCGTCAACAGTTAACCGAAGTTCAGCAAGCAGAGTGGCAACTAGCGCGTGCGACCATACAGCAAAAACAGGGTAATTACTCTCAGTTGCTGCAATTGTTGAATTTTAAACCTTGGTGGAAGTTACCAAATGAGCAATGGAAAGACTATTACTTGATGCGTGCCGACGCTTATCAAGGTCTTAACCAAGCGTTTGAGGCAAACCGCCAACTGGTTGCATTTGGCCAATATGCATCGTCCGCGGAGCAGAGAGAGATTTCTAGCCGTATTTGGATGAACTTTGGCAGCTATTCCGAGTACGAACTGACCTCATTAGAAACAGAGCCAAATGAAGATGTTTTGGATGGTTGGCTACAACTCGCTATTTATGCGAAAACGCTGTCGGGCAACTTATCCCAACTAAAAAATACCCTAGAACGCTGGTTAAACGAGAACCCATCTCACCCAGCCGCTATCTACACACCAGAAGAGATTCAAAACATTCTCTCTCTAGACATTGTTAAACCAAACAACACCGCTTTGTTACTGCCGCTTACTGGTAAATTCTCGCCACAAGCGCAATTAATTCGTGATGGTTTTGTGTTTGCGATGATGAATGATCGTAACCGTGATCCAAGCGCTACCCTCACGGTAATAGACACTAATGCGTATAACGCCGACCAAATTAAACAACGTTTGATCAATGAAAACATCGATTTTGTTGTTGGTCCTCTAGAAAAAGAGAACGTTGAGCTATTGCACACAACCATGGATGGCTCAGAAAATGGTCCTACGATTCCAGCCCTTGCGCTAAATATTCCCGAAGATGTGCAACCAGATAGCAATATTTGCTACTTGGCATTATCACCGGAACAAGAAGCCGCACAAGCAGCGAAACACTTGTTCAGCGAAGGCTATAACTTCCCTCTGATTCTGGCACCAAAGGGCAGCTTTGGTGAACGTGTAACTGAAGCGTTCAACAAAGAGTGGCGCAAGTACAGCTCTAATAAAGTCGCAGCAAGTTATTTTGGTGACAAGCGCCAACTTCAAAAAGACATCAATGAAGTATTTGGTCTGCAAGAAAGCAAACAACGTATTGCTCAGATGCAATCACTAATGCGTATCAAGCTTGAAACACAGCCACGTAGCCGTCGTGATGTCGATGCGGTTTATATTGTTGCTAGAAGCACGGAACTGACTTTGATTAAGCCGTTTATTGAGGTAGCGATTAATCCAGACGCCAAAGCGCCACAAATTTTCTCTAGCTCGCGTAGCAACAGTGGCGGCGCGACTTACGAAGATCTAACAGGCATCATCTACAGCGATATTCCATTGCTGATTGACCCAGACCCTAGCGTGACCGCTGAAATGAACGAGTTGTGGTCAGAGCAATCTAACATGGAAAAACGTTTGAAAGCACTGGGTATGGATGCGTATAAATTGATTGGGGAGCTGCCACAAATGAAGGTCGTTCCGGGCTACTCAGTTGGCGGCCAAACCGGTATTTTAAGTATCGACAATAATTGTGTTGTACAGCGTGAGCTAAGCTGGGCTGAGCGTGGGGCTCTTTAGCAAGCGCCAAATCGGAAATCAATATGAAGCTCTGGCGAAGCAGTATTTACAACGCCAGGGCTTAAACTTTATTGAACAAAATTTTCTGACTAAGGTCGGTGAGATTGATTTAATCTTCCAACAAGGTGAAACTATTGTGTTTGTTGAAGTCAAATACCGTAAGAACAATCACTTTGGCTCGGCAGCAGAAATGGTGACGCACGCTAAAATGCGCAAGCTAGTCAAAACCGCACAAGTTTGGCTTAGCCAACAAAAGCGCTTAAAACACAATATCGATTATCGATTTGATGTCATCGCCATTCATGATAATGGTCGAGATATCAACTGGATAGAAAACGCAATCTCTGAAGGATAAGCGATGCTAGACAGCATTAAAGACAGCTTTACAGAAAGTATTCAAATTCAAATCGCAGCAGCAGAGGCGCTGCCTGATGCCATTACTCATGCAGCTCAAGCGATGGTGTCGAGCCTGCTTAATGGCAATAAAATTTTATGTTGTGGTAATGGCGGCAGTGCTTCAAACGCTCAACAATTTGTTTCTTGTCTTTTAAACCGTTTTGAAACTGAGCGCCCTAGCCTACCAGCAATGGCCTTAACCGCCGATAATACCACCCTAACCGCAGTGGCCAACGATTACCACTACCAGGAAATCTTCTCAAAACAGGTACGAGCGTTTGGTCAACCAGGCGACATTTTGCTTGCCATGTCGACTAGCGGTAACAGTAAAAATATTATCAAAGCGATGGAAGCAGCCGTAACTCGAGACATGACGATTATCGCGCTAACAGGAAAAGATGGCGGAGAGATGGCAGGACTGCTCGGTGAGAACGACGTCGAAATTCGTATTCCATCACACCGCACTGCACGTATTCACGAAGTACATATGGTAACACTCCATTGCCTTTGTGATCTTATTGACCAGGTGCTTTTCCCTGCTCACGAAGAGTAACCAAGACTGAGAGTCAGAATTATGATACGTAGCCTTGTTATCTTATTAACAGCATTGAGTTTAAGTGGTTGCGCAGGTTTGTTTATCGCAGGTGCAGCAACCACAGCGAATATTGTCACGGACACACGCACGACAAAACAAATCTGGCAGGACAATAACATTGAATTCGAAGTTGCGGCGATCGGCAATAAAGCACCGTTTAAAGGTGAAGTACGTGTCGTTGCCAGTTCATATAATGGGACTGTAGTCCTTATGGGACAAGCTCCGACACAAGACCTTATCCTTGCTTTAGAGCGAAGGGCTCGAGAAGTTAGTGGTGTAAAAGTCATACACAATCAAATCAAACAAAAAGAGCCACTCACTGTTACCCAGATTAGCAATGACAGCTGGATCACAACCAAAGTAAAGTCAGCTTTGCTTACTGATTCTGAGCTTAATGGTGTTAAGGTTAAAGTGATCACCGAAGATGGCGACGTTTTTCTGTTTGGTTATGTCACGCCAGAGCAAGGCGATCGAGCGACAGAAATCGCGCGTAATATCTCAGGCGTAAAACAAGTCATTAAAGGGTTCCAATACGGCGAAATGGAGCCTGTTGAAGTAGACTTACCGAGTGACGGTGTACAAACAATAGAAAGTGAGGCAAGTACAGAAAGTGAAGAGAACGTCGAAGTCTTTACGATTAGTGAGTAATTTCCAAAGTCTGGCTTGAAATCATCTTCAACAAGTTAAAAAGAAAAAAGCAGCGTTACGCTGCTTTTTTATTATTTAATCACTCTTAAGCTTGGTTTGCCTTTTGGTCGAGGAGCATCGTCCTCTTCGGCATCTGAATCAGAAACTAACTCAGAAGGCTCATCGCTAACCGTTGTGAACGATGGGGATGATTCTTCCTCGGTCATCGCTTCTTCTTCGATGTGAGTGTACGCTTCTTCTGGTTCAAACATAGTACCAGCACCATTCTCACGTGCATAAATAGCTTGAACAGCATACACAGGCACGATCACTGAGTGCGGACGACCGCTAAAGCGAGCATGGAAGGTAATCGCATCATTACCTAACTCAAGATTACCCACTGCACGTGGCGCAATATTCAAAATAATTTGACCATCTTGAATAAATTCAACCGGGACACGCACCCCTGGCATTGTTGCATCCACAACCAAGTGAGGAGTCAAGTCATTGTCTACTAACCAATCGTAAAATGCGCGAAGCATATACGGGCGGCGAGCAGTCATTTTTGCAATATCCATAACGTGTTTTAAATCGCTTAGCGAACTAGGCGCATTTCACGTTCAGCTTCAGTCAAAGAAGCAAGGAACGAATCACGTTCAAATACGCGGTTCATGTATACCTTGATTTCTTTTGAACCAGGGCCAACAAGATCGATACCAAGTTGAGGCAAACGCCACAATAGTGGTGCTAGGTAACAATCGATCAAGCTGAATTCTTCGCTCATGAAGTACTCATATTCAGCAAAAATTGGCGCTAACGTCAGAAGATCATTACGCAGCTTTGTGCGTGCTTTTTCTGATTCTTCCGCATTACCTTTCATCACTTTTTCAGCGAGTGAATACCAGTTGCGTTCGATACGGTACATCATCAAGCGGCTGTTGCCACGAGCAACAGGGTAAACCGGCATTAGAGGTGGATGAGGGAAGCGCTCGTCCAAGTACTCCATGATGATTTTTGAATCGTAAAGAGCTAGCTCACGGTCAACAAGAGTTGGCACTGATTTATATGGGTTTAGCTCAACAAGCTCAGCAGGAAGGTTTGCTTCGTCAACAAGCTCAACTTCAACACTTACGCCTTTTTCAGCTAGTACAATGCGAACCTGATGGCTATACAAATCTGATGCACTTGAGAAAAGAGTCATCACAGAACGTTTATTGGCAGCTACAGCCATGGAGCCCTCCAGTACACTTACAAATAAAAACAATGGAGGCTAAGCCTCCATTGTACATCAATTAAAATTGGGAATTAGCACGGTATTTTAGCACAATTAATGCACATCGCGCCAATACTCTTTCTTGAGCATCACAACAACGATGGTTAGAAGCACTAAGAAGCCCATTACCCACCAGCCTAGAGCATGACGCTCAAGCTGCACTGGGTCACCTGAATAAACTAAGAAGTTAACGAGATCGCCAACCGCTTTGTCATATTCGCCTTCACTCAGCTCACCGGTGCCATCGGTTTCAGTACCAACAACAACTTGTACTTCTTCGCCATCTACGATTTTCGTATCGTAAATCGGCGTCGGGATGCCCTGTAGCTCTTCAAGCACATGCGGCATACCAACACTCGGGAAGACGATGTTGTTCACGCCGAATGGACGAGATGGATCAACATAGAAAGAGCGTAAGTAAGTGTATAACCAATCAGCACCACGAACTCGTGCAACCAACGTAAGATCTGGTGGTGGAGCACCAAACCAGTTTGCCGCTTGCTTCGGTGGCATAGCATTGACCATTAGATCACCGATTTTCGCTTCAGGATTGAAAATCAGGTTTTCTTTCATTAAGTCTGTTGGAATTTCCAAGTCTGTTGCTACACGCTCGTAACGCTGGTATTGCGTAGAGTGACAAGCAAAACAGTAGTTCATGAACAACTTCGCGCCGTTTTGTAGCGAAGCTTTATCCGTAAGGTCAACATTCGCTTTATCCAGCGGAACATTGGCCCCAGCTGCCATCGCTAGTGATGGCAACATAGCAAATAGAATTACAATCCACTTCTTCATTTGAATGTCACCCTCTCTGGTAATGGTTTGGTTGCTTCATTTTTGCTGTAGAAGAACAGCAACACAAAGAACATGAAGTAACACAAGCTAAAGATCTGAGATAGTAGTGTGTACGTTGGTGTCGCTGGTAACGCACCTAAAATACCTAGAGCGATAAAGGCGATAGTGAACTGTACAATATTCAATAGATGAAGTTTGCTACGGTAACGGTATGAACGAACTTTACAACGATCCAACCAAGGTAGAACAAACAGCACTGCAATTGACGCACCCATTAGGATAACACCTAATAGTTTGTCTGGAACCGCACGTAGGATTGCGTAGAACGGCGTGAAGTACCATACCGGAGCAATATGCTCTGGTGTCTTCAATGGGTTTGCAGCTTCAAAGTTAGGCGGCTCAAGGAAGTACCCACCCATTTCTGGGTTAAAGAACAGCACGTAACAGAAGAAGAACAAGAAACCAGCAACACCGACCAAGTCCTTAACCGTGCCGTACGGATGGAAAGGAATCGAATCAATGATGTCATATTTCTTCGTGTAGTAATCGTGGAACTTGAATTGCGTTTTGTAATCGTCGCCCATTGAGCCTTTTGGCAGCTTAGTTTCGATACCATCCGGGTTGTTTGAGCCTACTTCGTGCAGCGCCAATACGTGCAGAACAACAAGAAGAAGCAAAACAATAGGCAGTGCAATAACGTGTAGTGCGAAGAAACGGTTTAGCGTTGCACCAGAGATGATGTAGTCACCACGAATCCAAAGCGTTAGGTCATCACCGATAACAGGAATAGCGCCAAACAGGGAAATGATTACCTGCGCACCCCAGTATGACATCTGACCCCATGGAAGTAGGTAACCCATGAACGCTTCAGCCATGAGAACAAGGAAGATCAACATACCGAAGATCCACAATAGTTCACGAGGTTTTTGGTATGAACCGTAGATCAAACCACGGAACATGTGAAGATACACAACAACGAAAAACGCTGACGCGCCAGTGGAATGCATGTAACGCAGAAGCCAACCGTACTCTACATCACGCATAATGTATTCGATAGACGCAAATGCACCGTCACCTGAAGGAACATAGTTCATCGTTAGCCAAATACCCGTTAGGATTTGGTTAACAAGAACCAGCATCGCCAGAGAACCGAAAAGGTACCAAAAGTTGAAGTTCTTAGGCATTGGGTATTCAGACAAATGCTTTTTATAAGCATTCATTGCAGGAATACGCTTTTCAACCCAATCTAACATTGCTTGCATTATGCATCTCCCTCATCAACACCCACAATGAGCTTGGTATCGCTCAAATACATGTGCTTAGGAACGACAAGGTTCAACGGAGCAGGTACTCCTTGGAACACTCGACCAGCCATGTCGAACTTAGAACCATGACAAGGACAGAAGAAGCCAGATCTTACGCCCTGCACCTGCTCAGAGAAAGAGTCAGGTAGATAGGTTGGTGAACAACCTAAGTGGGTACAGAAACCAACTGCGACGAAAAACTCTTCCTTAATCGAACGAAACTCATTCTGAGCGTACTCAGGCTGCTGCTCCATTTCAGATTGTGGATCGCGAAGCTTATCACCGATCGATTTTAAGTTATCCAGAACGCTTTGAGTGCGGCGAACAATCCATACAGGTTTTCCCTGCCACTCAACACGAACCAGCTGACCTGGTTCAATTTTACTTATATCCACTTCCACCGGTGCGCCCGCCGCTTTGGCTTTAGCACTCGGATTCCATGATTTGATAAAAGGCACGGCGACGGCGACTGCCCCTAACCCACCAACAACTGCCGTTGTAGCGGTTAGAAAACGCCTGCGACCGTTATTTAAAGGCGCGTTGCTCATCCAAACATTCTCCCATTTGCTCCCTTTGGATCGTTATTATTCCGCTTATAAGAGCATGGCTAACAAATAATGAATTTAGTTCTATTTATTGGAGGGAAATGATAAAGAAAACCCTACTTTTTGACAAGATAAAGCTACCTTTTTGTAACATTTGTGAGGCAAATCGCTCGCGTCGTCACAAAAGCGGCAGAATTATAAAAAATTGATGTGATTTGTAACAAGAAAGCACCACATAGAAGCCCCGCTGAAAGCAGATAAAACCTTTTATCTTGGTAGTTTTCAGTTAATTACACAGAGAAATATTTCGTATTACGCGTTCAGCTTACTGTGTTTATATTTTCAATTTTGTAGCACGCAGAATGCTCAAAAAGGAGCGTAAGTCATTTTAAAACATGTTACAGGAAGAATAAGATACAAAGACATTCTTGCTGATGAATACATCTATGCTGCATCGCAAGAGAAAGCGTGGTGAGTCGCGATTAAATAAGGCACACATATAAAACGGCACTGGCAACCTTTCGACGAAGAGGACGAACAAGAAGGCCTACTCGGAATGTGATGATAAGTGAAGGTTGTTCGTTGCTTGAAGACAAGTATGATGTATTTAAATACAAAAAAGCCCGGCATAGAGCCGAGCTTTTGGTACACAGTTTCCAGAGTAACTCTGAAAAGCATAATTCCCGATAAGAGGAAATTAACGCTTAGAGAACTGTGGACGACGACGTGCTTTACGTAGACCAACTTTCTTACGTTCAACGCAACGAGCGTCACGAGTAACGTAGCCAGCTGCGCGTAGAGCAGGACGTAGAGACTCATCGTATTCCATAAGCGCGCGAGTGATACCGTGACGGATAGCACCAGCTTGACCAGAAATACCGCCGCCTTTAACTGTTACGTAAAGGTCTAGCTTTTCAGTTAGTTCAACTAGCTCTAGAGGTTGTTGTACAACCATACGTGCTGTTGGACGACCGAAGTATTCGTCAAGGTTACGCTTGTTTACTACAATGTTACCGCTGCCTGGTTTAATGAAAACACGTGCAGCTGAGCTTTTGCGACGGCCAGTGCCGTAGTATTGATTCTCTGCCATTTTCGAAATCCCCAATTAGATGTCTAGTACTTGTGGTTGTTGAGCAACATGGTTGTGCTCAGCGCCCGCGTAAACTTTTAGCTTACGGTACATAGCACGGCCTAGAGGACCACGTGGAAGCATGCCTTTAACTGCAAGCTCAAGAGCCATCTCAGGTTTACGATCGATCAACTTTTCAAAAGTGATAGATTTTAGACCACCTGGGAATTCAGAGTGACGGTAGTACACTTTGTTCTTAGCTTTGTTACCAGTTACAGCAACTTTCTCAGCGTTGATAACGATGATGTAATCACCAGTGTCAACGTGAGGAGTGTATTCAGCTTTATGTTTGCCACGTAGGCGAGATGCAATTTCACTTGCTAGACGGCCAAGAGTTTTACCTTCAGCGTCTACAACGTACCAGTCGCGTTTTACAGTTTCTGGTTTAGCAACGAAAGTTTTCATGCTAACAATAACCCGTTAATTAAATTTTAAACTTTAAAGGAACACCCAATAGTGCTCCCACACTGTCTAAGAGCCCAGTCATCACCCCTTCGAGTCGTTGGTACTCTCGACCTTCAATTTCGAAATAACTTCGATAATCAGGTCTGCAGTAACGGTGGGTCGCAGGATTATAGAGAAGAGCGAAGAAAAAATCACCTTTTTTTGCGCCAAATCACTAATTTTTTCTTCACTTTTTTAAGAATCCATTGGATCTAGGCCAAATGTTCACGCGCGAGATACTCATGACTTTGCATCTCAGTAAGCCGAGACAAACAGCGCTTAAATTCGAACTCTAACTGCCCGTCAGTATATAAGTCGGCCATTGGCACTTCAGCAGAAATAATCAACTTAACATTGCGCTCGTAAAACTCATCGACCAGCGCGATAAAGCGTCTCGCCGCATCATCTATTTTTCGGTTCATTTGTTGAACATCTGCCAGTAATACCGTGTGGTAAATACGAGACAATTCAATGTAGTCATTTTGACTGCGAGCAGTTTGACACAACTGAGCAAACGACGCATGCAGCACCCCGTCGCTTGCCTCAATCACCACCAGTTGACGGTGGTTAACTTCGATTTGATGAGCAACAAACTTACGCTCTCCAGTCAGCTGCTGATAATATTTGTTAAGGTTTATGCTAGCCTGCTCATCAAGCGGGTAATGGTATATTTCAGCCTGTTCTAACGTTCTTAAGCGATAATCAACGCCACTATCGACATTCAACACTTCACAACGCGCCAAAATCATATCGATCGCGGGCAAAAAGCGCGCTCTTTGCAAACCGTTACGATATAAGTTCTGCGGCTCAATGTTTGAAGTCGCGACTAGGATCATCTGCCGCTTGAACATTTCTTGAAGTAGCGTTGCAAGGATCATCGCATCAGTAATGTCGGAAACAAAAAATTCATCAAAGCAAACCACATCGGCTTCTTCTTTAAATTTATCCGCCACTTTTGATAGAGGATTTTCGACATCACCTAACAGCTTCAACTCATCATGTACTCGATACATAAATCGATGGAAGTGGACGCGCATTTTTCTTTGGGTCGGTAAAGCATCAAAAAATGCATCCATAAGGTAGGTTTTACCGCGACCTACGCCCCCCCAAAAGTAAAGGCCTTTTGGTGGTTCAGGCTTGTCGATTTTTTTCCCTATTAGCTTTTGCCATTTGGAAAGCTGAGGCACAGGCGCTGACTGAAATTCAACGATAGCATGGTAAAGCTTGTCTAATGCAACGACCGCTTGATACTGAGCTTCATCACGCTGAAACCCGTGTTCTGCTATGTCTTTTTGATATTGTTGTAGTGGTGTCATCGTATTAAGTCGTATAGAGGTATAGAGAAAAGGGTTACCTCGGGGTCAACTTTGAGAATAGAGAGAAGTAGTTATCAGTCCCCGAAGACATACTGCTATTTTTCTTTATCGGCTGTTCAAGCCATAGTAACATGGACGAGCACCGCGTGTAACTAAGTAGTAAAAGACTTGTTAAAACAACTATAAGGAGCAGTTATGCCTTGGATTTATGCCATTGTGGGTTTGCTGGTCGGTACAATCGTAGGCGTAGTCATTAGTAGACTAACCACCCCTGAATACAAGAAACAAAAGTCTGTGCAGAAAGAACTTGAAGCGGCCAAGTTTGAATTAGAGCAACAACGTCAAGAGCTCGTCGATCATTTTGCACAAACCGCAGAAATGTTGGACACCCTAGGTAAAGATTACACCAAGCTATACCAACATATGGCCAAGACCTCTTCTGAGCTTTTGCCAAACTTACCAGAACAAGACAACCCGTTTGATAAGAAAACGGCAATGTCGTCTGAAACTATTGCAGAAGATCAACCAGAGTTTAACGAACAACCAAAAGACTACGCTAATGGCGCCACCGGTCTTTTGAAGGATCAAGAGAAAGAAATCATTAATGCTCCCGAAGCGGTAACCGCAAAAGCATCATAATCCTCTCTTACTTCTATCTAGGGCCGATACATTTGTATCGGCCCTTTTTTGAACTTTTTCACCTCACCTTCGCTCTAACTTGGATGTGCACTGCCTCCCCTTTTGATTGTCCGAACTAGACCCTATATTAGTTATTAACAAAGTGAACTAACCGTTCGGATATTTCTTTTTGGCAGACATGTTTCAAGAGGAGTTATTGGATGAAAAAACCACTGCTTGCGCTCACCGTTCTATCTCTGAGTTTGGGTTCGATTATTGCCCCAGTTCAAGCCACTGCCGCATTACCTTTGAATGTGGATGGCCAACAGTTACCTAGCTTGGCACCAATGCTTGAGAAGGTGACCCCAGCTGTTGTGAGTATTGCTGTAGAAGGTAAACAAGTACAAACCAGCCGCATTCCCGAGCAATTTCAATTTTTCTTTGGCCCAGACTTTCCTATGGAACAAAGGCGAGAGCGCCCGTTCAGAGGTTTAGGGTCTGGTGTCATTATTGATGCGAAGAAAGGCCATATTGTCACTAACTACCATGTGATCAAGGGCGCAGATGAGATTCGAGTTCGCCTCTTTGACGGGCGCGAGTATGACGCTACGCTCGTTGGCGGTGATGAAATGGCCGATGTTGCGTTACTTAAATTAGAGAAAGCGAAAAACTTAACGCAGATTAAAGTCGCGGATTCCGACAAACTGCGTGTCGGTGACTTTACGGTTGCGATTGGTAACCCATTTGGGCTCGGTCAAACCGTAACTTCGGGTATTGTTTCAGCCCTTGGTCGTAGTGGCTTAAACGTTGAAAACTTCGAAAACTTCATCCAAACCGATGCCGCAATTAACAGCGGTAACTCTGGTGGTGCATTGGTCAACCTTAATGGTGAGCTGATCGGTATTAATACTGCAATTTTAGGCCCTAACGGCGGTAATGTGGGTATTGGCTTTGCGATTCCATCAAACATGATGAAAAACCTCACTGATCAAATTCTAGAGTTTGGTGAAGTCAAACGCGGCATGTTGGGTGTGCAAGGTGGCGAAGTAACCTCTGAGCTAGCTGATGCATTGGGTTACGAGTCGAGTAAAGGGGCCTTTATTGGTCAAGTCGTACCGGACAGCGCAGCCGATAAAGCAGGGTTAAAAGCCGGTGACGTAATTGTATCGGTGAACGGCAAAGCGATTAATACTTTCTCAGAGCTCCGCGCAAAAGTGGCAACACTGGGCGCAGGTAAAGAAATCACATTAGGTGTGGTTCGAGATGGTAAGAATAAAACCTTTGATGTAACGCTTGGCGAATCTACGAATATGAAAGCTAAAGCGGAGACATTACATGAGGGACTCAAAGGTGCGGAGTTAAGCAATACAACACCAAGTGATGTAATCCAAGGTGTTAAAGTATCGAGCGTTACAGATAACTCTCCAGCGGCTCAATATCAATTACAACAAGGTGACATTATTATCGGTGTGAACCGTCAACGAGTGAAAAACCTTGCCGAGCTTCGTACAATCGTAGAGAAACACAAAGGTGTACTGGCTCTTAATATTCAACGTGGTGAGCGTACTATTTATCTTGTCATTCGTTAACCACTTTCAAAGTGATAGGAAATAAGGTTTTCGATGCATAGTACTGAGTGATAAGACTCGATCACTTTTCCTTATCGCTCAATAACTAATGAAAAGGGCAGCGCGATGACGTGCTGCCCTTTTGTTATTTTTCAATGTAATGCTATTCTTCATCTTCGATGCCATTTTGGCGCTCACGCATGGAGAGGATATGCTCAGCTTTTTATTACGTTCTGTCTTTTTAGGCTTGGCTACTGCCGCAGTGGTATTACTGGCGGTTCCATCTTTGCGCAACAACGTAATTCCTGCCGCGCTTGATCCTCAACCTGTTAATATCGCATCAGTCGAGTTGACGTTTAATCAAGCGGTCCGAAGAGCAGCGCCTGCCGTGGTAAACATCTACAGCCGTAAGTATGTTGAGAACGATCGCAGTAAACTCTCGACTCAAGGCCTGGGGTCAGGTGTCATTGTTAGTGAGAAGGGCTACATCATTACTAACTATCATGTGGTTGCTCAAGCTGATCAAATTGTTGTGGCATTACAAGACGGCAGAGCCGCAGCGGCTCAGCTCGTAGGGACAGATAAACGTACTGATATAGCCGTACTGCGTGTCGAAGGTTCGAATTTGCCCGTAATCCCTCTGAACTCTAATTACAAACCACAAGTGGGCGATGTAGTACTAGCCATCGGTAACCCATACAACCTTGGACAAACCACAACGTTCGGCATTATTTCTGCCACAGGTCGTTCATCTATTAGCGATGGTCGTCAAGCATTCATTCAAACCGATGCCGCCATCAATGAAGGTAACTCTGGTGGAGCCCTAGTGAACACACAAGGCGAGCTCGTCGGCATTAATACCGCCTCTTTTCAGCAAGCGACAGACTTAGAAACTTACGGTATTTCTTTTGCTATCCCTGCGCCGCTAGCCAGTAAGATCATGCAGAAAATCATCGCTGATGGCCGCGTGATTCGTGGTTACATTGGAATCGACGGCCAAGACATTAATGCGGTCACTGCTCGCTTACTTGGAAATGAACACATAGGTGGTATTGTCGTACTTGGTATTGATCCAAATGGTCCAGCCAATGCGGCAGGCTTCCAAAAGCAGGACATCATTATCAGTATTGATGGCAATAAAGTGCAAGGGCGTCAGAGCGTTATGGATATCGTCACCGATTTACGTCCTGGCACCACCGTGGACGTCGGTATCATTCGCAAAGGAAAAGAGATGACCTTGAAAGTCACCATTGCCGAAGACAAGCAAGAAGCATAAAAAATCCCAGCCATTGGCTGGGATTTTTATTTGTGCGTTACTCGCTATCGCTCGGTGTTTCCGTCGTATCGGAATCATCTAGCTCAACTTCAATGCGAGTGACTCGCTGCAAACCTCTCGGTAATAACCCACCTCGGCGACCACGTTCGCCACGGAAGTTATCAAGGTCAGACGGTTTAAGACCCAACTTTCGCTTACCCGCGTACAGCGTTAACGATGCACCTTTTGGTAAAGACATTAAGTGAGATAGTACTTCTTCTCGCTCTTTTGCTTTAGCAGCAGGAATGTTGATGATCTTATTCCCCTTACCTTTCGCCAGTTGTGGCAAGTCTTTGATTGGGAACAGCAGCATGCGACCTTGGTTAGTGATTGCTAAGATTTCATCAGAGTCTAAATCTTCAATCTCTTTTGGCGTCATGATCTCAGAGTTGGCAGGTAAAGTGACGAGCGCTTTACCACTGCGGTTTTTAGACAGCAAGTCCGCGCCTTTACATACAAAGCCGTAACCTGCATCTGAACCCACCAGCCACAGCTGATCTTCTTCACTCATGATGACTTGGCGAATACTGCTACCAGCCGTAATATTCAAGCGACCGGTAATCGGCTCACCTTGACTACGAGCAGAAGGCAGTGAGTGCGATTCCAGAGAGTAACTTCGACCGTCACTACCTAGGAATACCGCAGGCTGATTACTCTTACCTCGAGCATGCGCTAAATACTTATCACCCGACTTATAGTTTAAGCCTTCGGCATCCACGTCATGGCCTTTCGCGTGACGAATCCAACCTTTCTCAGAAAGCACAACCGTGATTGGCTCACTTGGTACGAGGTCACGTTCAGTCAGCGCTTTTGCTTCTGCACGCTCAACCATTGGAGAGCGACGGTCATCACCGTATTTCTCTGCGTCTGCTTTGATTTCTTTTTTCAGTAGTGTATTCAGACGACGCTCAGAACCGAGTAGCTGTTCTAGCTTCTCACGCTCTTTCTCTAGCTCGTCTTGCTCACCACGGATCTTCATCTCTTCTAGTTTCGCTAGATGACGAAGTTTGGTATCTAAAATTGCATCCGCTTGGATATCGGTAATACCAAAGCGTTCCATCAGCACCGCTTTTGGCTCGTCTTCAGTACGGATGATCTCAATCACTTCATCTAGGTTGAGGTAAGCAACTAACAAACCTTCCAAGATGTGTAGACGAGCCATTACTTTGTCTAGACGGTGTTGTAAACGACGACGCACAGTCGTACGACGAAACTCGATCCACTCAGACAGAATTTGCACCAGACCTTTAACTTGAGGACGGTTATCCAAACCAATCATGTTCAAGTTAACGCGGTAACTGCGCTCAAGATCCGTTGATGCGAACAAGTGGTTCATCAACAAATCACAATCGACGCGGTTTGACTTAGGCACCACAACGATACGCGTTGGGTTCTCGTGATCCGATTCGTCACGAAGATCGTCAACCATTGGCAGCTTCTTCGCACGCATCTGGTTAGCGATTTGCTCAAGCAGTTTGGCACCCGATACTTGGTGAGGCAAAGAAGTGATAACAATATCAGAACCTTCTTTATGCCAAACCGCGCGCATTTTGATGCTGCCACGACCGTTGCGGTAAATCTTCTCGATATCCGCTTGCGGCGAGATAATTTCTGCTTCTGTTGGGTAATCCGGACCTTTGACATACTGCATCACGTCCGGCAGTTCTGCTTTCGGGTTGTCGATCAAATGAATAGTCGCATCTGCGATTTCACGAACGTTGTGCGGTGGGATGTCTGTTGCCATACCAACGGCAATGCCGGTTACACCGTTAAGCAGGATGTGAGGCAGACGTGCTGGCAACATTTGTGGCTCTTTCATTGTGCCATCAAAGTTAGGTTGCCATTCAACCGTGCCCTGGCCAAGTTCGCCAAGCAATACTTCAGCAAACTTAGACAGTTTTGCTTCGGTATAACGCATTGCCGCAAATGATTTCGGATCATCTGGCGCACCCCAGTTACCTTGACCATCCACTAATGGATAGCGGTAAGAGAATGGCTGAGCCATCAATACCATCGCTTCGTAACACGCTGAATCACCGTGCGGATGGTATTTACCTAGCACGTCACCAACGGTACGTGCAGATTTTTTGTATTTTGCTGATGCAGAGAGACCAAGCTCTGACATCGCATAAATGATGCGTCGTTGAACCGGCTTTAAGCCATCACCAATGTATGGCAAGGCGCGGTCCATGATTACGTACATCGAGTAGTTCAGATAAGCGTCTTCAGTGAACTTGCGCATTGGCAATTGTTCGACGCCATCGTAGGTAATTTCTGTAGACATCCGTTACACCTCTGCCAAGTCGCCGTTGTTTTGTAGCCAAGAACGACGGTCATCTGCACGCTTTTTACCTAGCAGCATGTCCATCATTTCCATGGTCGCCGTAGAGTCGTCAATGGTTAACTGCACTAAGCGACGCGTGTTCGGATCCATGGTGGTTTCACGCAACTGAAGTGGGTTCATCTCACCCAGACCTTTGAATCGTTGCACGTTGATTTTGGCTTTCTTCTTCGACAAGCGCTCTAAAATGCCATCTTTTTCATCATCATCGAGGGCGTAGAACACTTCTTTCCCGCAGTCGATTCGATACAGAGGCGGCATCGCCACATAGATATGACCCGCTTCCACTAGTGCGCGGAAGTGACGAGTAAATAGAGCACAAAGCAGCGTTGCGATGTGAAGACCATCCGAGTCCGCATCGGCAAGGATACAGATCTTACCGTAACGAAGACTCTCGAGGTTGTCGCTATCTGGGTCAATACCCAAAGCAACGGAGATATCGTGTACTTCTTGAGACGCAAGAACTTGATCGGCAGAGACTTCCCAAGTGTTCAAGATCTTACCACGCAGTGGCATCACGGCTTGGAATTCACGGTCACGTGCCTGTTTTGCCGAGCCACCCGCAGAGTCACCCTCCACAAAGAAGATTTCCGTGCGACTTAAGTCCTGTGCAGAACAGTCGGTCAACTTACCTGGCAGTGCCGGGCCAGAAGCCACTTTCTTACGTACGACTTTTTTCGCCGCTCGCATACGACGATGCGCGTTAGCGATACAGACTTCTGCCAATTGCTCTGCGAGCTGAGGCTTTTCGTTCAACCAAAGACTGAACGCATCTTTTACAACGCCAGAGACAAATGCCGCGGTTTGACGAGAAGAGAGACGTTCCTTGGTCTGGCCTGCAAATTGTGGATCTTGAATTTTAACCGACAGCACGTAAGAACAGCGGTCGAAAACGTCATCACCCGTTAGCTTCACACCACGAGGTAATAGATTACGGAACTCACAGAATTCGCGCATCGCTTCCAACAAGCCTTGGCGTAAACCATTAACGTGTGTACCACCTTGAGCGGTTGGGATCAGGTTAACGTAGCTTTCGGTGATCATCTCACCGCCTTCTGGCTGCCAAATTACCGCCCAGTTTGCCGCTTCAGTATCCGCCAAGAACTCACCAGTAAATGGTTCTTCAGGAATAACTGGATAGCCTTTTACACCTTCCGCAAGATAGTCTTTCAAACCATCTTCGTAGTACCACTTATAGTCTTTGTCATTAACTTTGTCGGTTAATGTGATTTCTAAGCCCGGACACAAAACCGCTTTTGCGCGCAGGTTGTTGACTAAGCGCGTCACAGAGAAGTTAGCCGAATCGAAGTACTTCGCATCAGGCCAGAAATGTACGCTGGTACCGCGATTGCGACGACCACATGTGCCAGTTACGGTCAGATCAGACACTTTCTCGCCGTGTTCAAATGCAATTTCATACACTTGACCATCACGACGAACTGTTACTTCAACGCGTTTTGACAACGCGTTTACTACAGATATACCTACCCCGTGCAAACCACCAGAGAATTGGTAGTTTTTGTTAGAGAACTTACCACCCGCATGTAGCTTACATAGAATTAGCTCTACGCCTGATACTTTCTCTTCTGGGTGGATATCAACAGGCATGCCTCGACCATCATCGATCACTTCGAGTGATTGGTCAGCATGTAGGATGACTTGTACTTTTGAGGCATGTCCGGCTAGCGCTTCATCGACACTGTTGTCGATAACTTCTTGGCCCAAATGGTTTGGGCGCGCTGTATCCGTATACATCCCTGGTCGGCGACGTACTGGCTCTAAGCCATTCAGTACTTCAATGGCACCAGCATTATATTGTTCAGTCATAATACGGAATTATTCTCAAAGTTTACTTGTTGCCTGAGTATCACCAATGGGCGTACCCATACTCAGGAAACGAAAAAGCCACCCTGTTCACATCACTAAGAGTTTGTAAACATGATGCATAACAAAGTAGCCAGGGTCCTCGACCCTTAAGATCTTTTGGCAAAACATAGTCGGAAAGCATACCGCCCATGTCAAGAAACGGTTGGATATATCAATAAAAACTATGAGCCTTTTCCAATCGCTTTCGAATTACAGTTCTAGAAATTCGATAATCTGTGCAGGATAACGCTCAAAGCCTACAAAACTGTGATCACCGCCTTGTTCTACTGTTTGCTTAGCGTCTGCAAACTTATCTACCGCTTGTCGATAGTCTAAAACCTCATCTTCTGTTTGTTGCAATAACCAAAAAGAATGTGGCGACGCGATGCTTTGTACATCAAGAGCTTTTAACTCGTCAATATGACAAGCTTCAAGTGTATAGGTTTCATGCGTATATGGGTTAGTTTGCTTACCTAAATAATCTACTAGCAACTCATAAGGCTTGACTGCGGGGTTGACCACTACCGCTTTAAACCCAAACTTGTCATTTAGCCACGTTGACATAAAACCGCCTAATGAGCTGCCCACTAGACCAATTTTATAGTCGTCTTTATATTGCTCGATAATATCCAACAACATTTTCGCCGCTTGCTGAGGATAACAAGGTAACTGGGGAACAATCACCTTAATATCAGGCCTATGTTGCTCGCAGTAGGCTCTCATCACATTCGCTTTCATGGAGAGTGGAGAGCTATTAAAGCCATGGATATAGAGAAGAAGTGAAGGTTTACTCATAGATATCTCGCACAAAAAAGCGAGCCCGAACAGAGAGCTCGGGCGCGTTAGTAGCCGTTAGAAGAGAAGTCTGGTTGGAACTGGCCATCAGGAAGCCGACCTACTTGGGTCGTAATATCGCCACAAGCGTGTAGTTGCAGCTCCCGCCAACCAGGCGAAGTGGTATCAAGGGCAAAATCATCCGAGTTAGGCTTAAACTGAACACAAGTTGAGGGTGTTGCCATCACTCGAATGCCCTTGTAAAGCACATTCATATCTTGATGAACATGACCACAGAGAATGCCTTTCACGTTATCAAAACGCTCGACAACCTGCCAAAACGCTTCGGCATCTTTTAAAGTATGTTGATCAAGCCACGCGCTTCCGACCAGTAACGGGTGATGATGCAACAAAACAAGTGTGTGTCTTTCTGGGTGTTCGGCTAGCTTTTCTTCGAGTAGCGTTAATTGCTGATCACTCAAGCGCCCATGAGGAACGCCAACAACTTGCGAGTCTAAAAGAATTAACTGCCAATGCTCGCCAAGCAACACATGCTCTGCGGCTTTGATTTGTGGCGAAGGCAAAACACTGCCCATATTAGGCTTGTAATCATGATTACCAGGTAGCCAAAAGCAGTCTTTCTCTAGCGGTTCAATGCCGTTGGCAAAGCGCTGATAAGATTCTGCACTATGGTCTTGGGAAATATCGCCTGTCGCCAAGATGTAATCAAACGCCACGTTGCGGCGTAAAACATCAGCAACAACAGCATTGAAGCTATCGACTGTTTTTACGCTTAGCAAACTTCCCTCATCGGCAGCAAACAGATGAGTATCCGTAATTTGTAAAAGTTTGATGCTGTCACTAGATGATTGCAAAATGAAAACCTGATTCGTCCACTATATCGTTATTTGTTATTTTCCTTTAGTGACGTGACGATCAATTGAAGGCAAGTGGTGTTCTACTGATACCACTTCGTAAACAAAACGTCAGCCATTCACCGAGGAATGTGTTTAATTGATGCTTTTCATCTTTCTGCATCAGTTGGTCATTGGGATAATCATACTTAGCTTTTATGCGAGAGAACTCTCCGCTTGAGCATACTTCGGCTACTCTCGCATCATGATAAAGCCTGACAGACATCGTCGGTAAAGGAAACACTGGCGTTTCATCACTCTGACATATCTCAACAACTGTGGTGTATTTTGTGATTTCATTCACGGTCAATTGGTAAACCATGTTCGCCGCTTGGTAGCAACGTACATCCCCAACTTCAGCAGAAGCAGGCAATAAGGCATTCAATTTAGCGTAGTTGGTCTCATACGTTCTCATAAGACCAGCTAAATCAACATGATATTGTTGTTTTTCAGCCAATTGTGCCATTACTCACTCTCCACCGTTTGGGATAGTCCCCATTCTGACTTTAACTCTTGATGGTGTAATTGCAGCCATTGCAACGCAATAATCGACGCACCATTTTCAAATTTTCCGTCCTTCACCCATTGATACGCCGTTTCACGACTCATGACATGAACGCGGATATCTTCATTCTCATAGTCTAAACCATGAATGCCGTGCGCTTTAGACGCATCCACTTCACCAACAAAGACGTCTAGCTTTTCCGAGCAACCACCAGCCGAAGGATAATAGGAAGTAACAGGTACAACGCGCCCCACCTGAATCCCCGCTTCTTCGACAGCCTCTCGACGAATTACGGCTTCAGCAGATTCATCGCGGTCAATCATACCGGCGACAATTTCTAGCTGCCAAGGGTGTTCATGTTCCAACGCGCCAATACGAATCTGTTCAATGATTACGACCTGGTCCGTCTTTGGATCATAAGGAAGCATCGCTGCTGCGTGACCACGCTCGAACATTTCTCGTTCGACAACTCCACTCCAACCACCAGCAAATAGCCTATGCTGAAAGCGGTATTTCACCATTTTGAAAAAACCTTCAAATAAGGTTTCTTTCGAGATGACTTTTACATCTCGCGAAGTAAAATCTTGTTGTTGTTTGTCACGCTGTTGCATTCAACACCTCTCTGAGTGAATCCTGTAGTTTACTCATTGTTATTCGCTTGCTCAAAGGACTTGGCTCAACTTTTTGTATAATAGTTACAAATTAATTTAAGTCTTTGCTAAAAATTTATTGCACAAGTGGATAATTACGTGTAAAAAAGTGCAAACTTTAGAGTAAATATCGTGCAAATTGAGTTAAACTACTGAGAATTAACCAATCTATGGACCGCGGGAATAGAAAATGAAAAAATTGCTTCCACTATTTATCAGTGCAGCGCTAGGTAGCATGAGTACGTCTGCGTTCGCAGACTCTTTGGCTGAAATCTACGACTTGGCAAAACAAAATGATCCACAATTGCTCAGTGTAGCAGCACAACGTGACCAAGCTTTCGAAGCAATCACCTCAAGCCGTAGTGCTCTATTACCACAAATTAACCTTACTGCGGGTTACAATTTAACTCGTGGTGATACTGAATACGATTCAAATCTAATTAGCGACGTATCAAACGATGGCAACGCACTAACCGCTGGCGTTAGCTTTTCACAAGCACTTTACAACCGCGCATCTTGGATCTCTCTAGATACTGCTGAGAAAAGTGCTCGCCAAGCAGACGCAACTTACGCAGCGACGCAACAGGCACTGATTCTTCGCGTGTCACAAGCGTATTTTGAAGTTCTACGCGCACAAGATAATCTTGTTTTCGTACGTGCAGAAAAAGCCGCGGTTGGCCGTCAACTTGAGCAAACTAAACAGCGTTTTGAAGTAGGTTTGTCTGCAATCACTGACGTGCATGACGCACAAGCTCAGTACGACCAAGTGCTAGCGGACGAAGTGTTGGCAGAAAACGCGCTCACTAATAGCTACGAGTCACTGCGTGAAATTACAGGCCAAGAGCACAAAGATCTCAACATTTTGGACACTGGCCGCTTCACTGCTAGCCCATCGACCGTACCTGCTGAATCGCTCATTGATGAAGCAAAAACCAAAAACCTGACCTTGCTATCTTCACGTATTCTTCAAGACATTGCGCGTGACAATATTTCACTAGCAAGCTCTGGCCACCTACCAACGCTCTCTCTAGACGGTGGTTACAACTACGGTGATACTTCTCATAGCTCTCGTGACAACACGACAGACAACTTCAATATTGGTGTGAACCTTGCAGTACCGCTATACACAGGTGGTAACGTAACCTCTCAAACCAAACAAGCTGAATACGCATACGTGGCAGCAAGCGAAGATCTTGAAGCACAGTACCGTAGCGTAGTCAAAGATGTTCGCGCACAAAACAACAACATTAACGCCTCTATCGGCGCATTACGTGCGTATGAGCAAGCGGTTATTTCTGCACGCTCTGCACTAGAAGCAACAGAAGCTGGCTTTGATGTAGGTACTCGTACTATCGTTGATGTACTGGACGCGACTCGTCGTCTATACGATGCGAACAAAAACCTATCGAACGCTCGTTACGACTACATTTTAAGTGTTCTTCAGCTACGCCAAGCAGTTGGTACGCTAAGCGAACAAGACATCTTGGACGTTGATGCAGGTTTGAAAGCGGCAAAATAACCGCTAACTGAATACTTCAGGTCTTAATAAATAAAAACGCCAGTTGAGTTATCAGCTGGCGTTTTTTATTACTTGTAGTTCAGAGCCTAAAAGTGTCTCTGAGCATCAAGTATCAAAAAGGCCGCACTTAGCGACCTTTATGAGCAAATAGCATTTCAATGCTAACAAACAGCAGGCTTAGCCCTTACCGCCTTTGATTGCATTAATGATCTCACTGGTCGAGCAGCCATCTTCAAAGTTCAATACACGAACTTCACCACCCGCCGCAATGACTTCTTTACCACCAGCAATCTCTTCTGGTTTGTAGTCACCGCCTTTTACTAGCAAGCTTGGTAGAACTTCTGAGATCAAACGCTGCGGCGTATCTTCACTAAATGGTACAACCCAATCCACAGCGCCCAAACCTGCCAACACCGCCATGCGGCGATCGGTTGGGTTTACCGGACGACCAGGGCCTTTAAGGCGTTTTACTGACTCATCGGTATTTACCGCAACGATTAGGCGATCGCCCAGTTCAGCAGCATGGTTTAAGTAAGACACATGCCCAGCGTGCAGAATATCAAAGCAGCCATTTGTCATAACGACTTTCTCGCCACGAGCTCGTGCTTTTTTCACCGCTTCGATCAGTGCTTTTTCTGAAATCACACCGTAATCCGTGTCTTGGCTGCCATGTACCGCTTCTGCTAATTCAATCTCAGAAAGCGTTGACGTGCCTAGTTTACCAACCACAACACCTGCCGCTGCGTTTGCTAATGCACACGCTTCTTCAAATGATTTGCCTGCGGCAACAGACGCTGCCAATACAGAGATAACCGTGTCGCCCGCACCTGTCACGTCGTACACTTCTTTCGCTTGAGTTGGAAGGTGGAACGGTTCCTGGCCACGACGAATCAAGGTCATTCCGTTTTCGCTGCGTGTCACTAAAAGCGCTTCAAATTCAAACTCTTCAACCAAAGCCAGTGCTTTCTCTACTAGCTCTTGGTCAGATTTCACTTTACCTACAACGTCTTCGAACTCTTTCATGTTTGGCGTAAGAAGTGTTGCGCCACGGTAGCGTTCAAAATCCGCACCTTTCGGGTCAATGAAAACCGGAATATTTGCTGCGCGCGCTTTTTGAATGTATGCCTGAACATGCTCTAACGAACCTTTTGCGTAATCAGACATAATCACGGCTTTAACGTTTGGCAGTGCGGCATCCATTCGAGATAACACTGGCGCAGAATCTGTGTTTTCAAACTTGTCTTCGAAGTCGAGACGAATAAGCTGTTGTCCACGGCTCATTACACGAAGCTTCGTAATCGTTGGGTAATCAGGCAGTGCAACGAAATCGCACTTCACATTGAGTGAGCTCAGCGTCTCCGTCAGCACTTTTGCAGGCTCATCTTCCCCAGTTAGACCAACAATGTGAGCATGGCCACCTAGTGATGCGATGTTCATCGCAACGTTCGCAGCACCACCAGGACGCTCTTCATTGTTTTCTACTTTTACAACAGGAACCGGCGCTTCAGGAGAAATGCGCCCGGTTGGGCCATACCAGTAACGATCTAGCATGACATCACCGATGATGAGCACACCAGCGCTGTTGTAATCAGGTAGAATTGGTTTCATTGTTGGTCTCCAAAAATTAAATCGAAGTGAGTTTATCACAGCCCTTATCGAGGCTAAATATATGGTCTTAACTGAACCACTGATTCCAAGCCTGTTTTACCCACTCCCTTTCGGCAACAAACTTGTCTTCCACTACATCAGCGTCTAAATTGAGTAGATTTCGTCGGTGTATTTCGTTGCGCATTGTCGTGTAAGCACGTATCAACTGCATTGCTTGGTCTTCGTCCATGACATTTTGCGCAATGAGCGTTTCAAAGATGCGCACATTATCACACCAACGCGTCAATTTCGGCTTATCGTGACTATAGTTGAGCACTAGGTACTGAGCGAGAAATTCGATATCGGTAATCCCACCCACATCTTGCTTGAGCATAAAGCGGCCTGGCTTTTTCCCCCCAAGATGACCGCGCATTTTTTCTCTCATTTCGACAACGTCTTTTTTCAGTTCAGCTTGATCGCGTGCTTTGCACAGCACATCATGCCGCGTATTGTGAAATGCAATTGCCAGTGGTTCATCACCATAAATCATGCGCGCGCGGACAAGTGCTTGATGCTCCCATGTCCACGCGTCTTGATGTTGATAGTCGTCGAACGCGTCCGTTGGGCTAACCAACAAACCCGATGCACCGGACGGACGCAATCGGGTATCGACCTCGTATAAAATACCGGAAGCGGTGCGAGTGGAGAAAATATGAATGATACGCTGTGCTAAACGAAGGTAGAACTGACGACCATCAATCTCTTTTTTGCCGTCAGTGTAGACATTGACGGGGCAGTCATGCATGAAGACAATATCCAAATCGGAGTTATAGCCGAGCTCCCACCCTCCGACTTTACCATAACCAATTACAGCAAAGCCTTTACCTTCACGATCTTTCACATGCGTTGGCTCGCCGTACTTTTCAGACACTTGCAACCAAGCCTGACTGACCACCGCATCCACGATAGCTTCCGCTAAGTAAGTTAAATGGTCACTCACTTTCATCACTGGCAATGCGCCAGCAATATCTGCCGCTGCAATACGCAAAATACAAATTTGCTTAAACTGACGCAACGCTTCCATTTGCTGTTCCATATCATCTTCAGGAATACGTGCCAAATAATCACGCAGCTCTGTACGGTAACTGTCTAATGGAATGGGATTGTACAGCTGCGCAGGGTCGATCAACTCATCAAGCAAGATAGGATAACGAGACAGCTGCTCTGAAATCATTGGGCTTGCGGTACACAAACGTACGAGCTGCACCAGAGCCGCTGGATGCTCATCCAATAATTCCAAGTAAGTTGTGCGAGTGCAGATGTTGTGTAGCAAATGAAGTACACGAGATAAACCAAACTGTGCATCAGGATGGGCAAAGACCGCATGAAACACTTTCGGCATCAAACGGTTGAGCACTTCACGTCCACGTGGGCCTAACGTTTTTTTGGCCAGATCGGTTTTAAAGTTGATGATGGTTTTCGCGCATGAAGCAAAGTCTTCAATCTGAATATCCTGCTGCAAGATATGCTCAAGAACGTCTTGTTTGTCGGCCATATCCCATAGCTCATGAAAATGACGAGCAACGGTAGTCCCCTCGTCTTCTTCATCATCACCAATTAGTGATTCAAAAACTTGGTGAACATTTGCCATATGCTGCTGGGTTTGCTCAATCAATTGCTCCCAACAGCTCATTTTCATCGCGGTGGCGAGCTTTAAGCGTTCGGTTTCGCAATCAGGCAGCGTCTGGGTTTGCTTATCCGCCATTGCTTGCAACAAGTTTTCTAATTGACGCAAGTACTTGTATGCGGCTTCTAGATCGCTGACTTCTTGTGGAGTAAGCAATGCCAGTTCTTCAATGCCTTGCAGCGTTTCCAACAGCCCTCGATTACGTAAAGAAGGTTCTCGACCACCTCGAATCAATTGAAAAACTTGAGCGATAAATTCAATTTCTCGAATGCCACCCGCACCTAGCTTAATGTTGTTATTCAACCCTCGGCGGCGAACCTCGCTACTGATCATCGACTTCATTCGACGCAAAGATTGAATCGCACTGAAATCAATATAACGACGAAAAACAAAAGGGCGCAGCATTTGGCGTAGCTCTTGATACTGCGGGTACATCTCACATCCCATCACCCGAGCTTTGATCATCGCGTAACGTTCCCAATCTCGCCCCTGCTCTTGGTAATAATCTTCAAGTGCGGCATAGCTCATTACCAAGGGGCCACTTTCTCCAAATGGGCGAAGTCGCATGTCGACGCGGTAGCAAAAACCATCGAAGGTTTGTTGGTCGAGCGCTTTGATGATGCGTTGACCAAGACGAGTAAAGAACTGGGCATTGGCAATGCTTCGGCGTGCGCCTTGGGTTTCACCATTCTCTGGGTACGTGAAAATTAGATCAATATCGGAAGAAAAGTTTAGCTCGCCACCACCCAGTTTCCCCATGCCGATAATTAACATCGGCTGCACTTCACCGTCCTCACTTGTTGGCGTGCCCCACTCCTGACAACACACTTGATATTGCCATTGATAGGTTTCAAAAATCATCGCTTCTGCCAACTCAGATAAGTGGCTTAAAGACGTCTCTAGAGACCATGCATGCGTGAAATCCTTCCACGCAATGTACACCATTTCTCGATTGCGAAACTGACGCAATACGCGATGACCAGACATCTCATCAGGACATTGTTCCAACAGTTCAGCAAGGCGTGAGCGGTAAGACTCCTGACGACTTGGCTGCGTTAACATACTTGGCAACTCACGGGCTAGGACTTCATCGCGATGAATGGCTTCAGTTATAAACTGGCTTAAGCCCGCCACATAACGAAATTGCTGCGCAACCTCATCGGGCCAAAGGGGAAAATAACCTGCGTCTTGGGCGTTTTGTACGGCAGATTCAGCGATAGAAATCAGTGGCGAAGGCAGCTGCATTTTTCTTCCTTGTTTGAAAAGCACGGTAACTCACTCTTTATACCAGACTGAAAGCAAATAAAAACGCCCACAAAAGGTTTGTGGGCGTTTTATCAAAAGTTCGGGATCGAATATTAAACTTGGAAAGATTTGATCTTCTTGTCTAGCTCACCTGCGTTATTTTGCATCATTTCAGAGGTTTCTAGCAGCTCGGTAACAACAACAACTGAGGCTTCCACCAACTCACGTACATTGGTGAGGTTTTGGCTCATCTCTTCTGCAACACTGCTTTGCTGACCAGACGCCGTCGCGATCTGGAAGTTCATGTCATTGATTTGCGTCACTTGCCCAACAATACCATCGAGCTCAGATCCAGCATTAGAAACCAGCTCGTTTCCATCTGCCGCTTCTACAACGCTTTTTTCCATGAGTTCTACCGCAGATTCAGCACTGGTTTGCAGCTGTGCGATCATCTCTTGAATTTCTACCGTCGCTTGTTGTGTACGTTGGGCAAGGTTACGAACTTCATCTGCAACCACAGCAAAACCCCGCCCAGCCTCGCCAGCTCGCGCCGCTTCAATCGCCGCATTCAGTGCAAGCAGGTTGGTTTGTTCAGAAATGCCTTGAATCGTCCCTACAACGCTACCAATGGCTTCAACACGTTCTTCAACTTGGTTAACCGCTTGTGCCGATGAAGCGATATCCGACGAAAGTTCACTCATTTTCGCCATTGTACTTTGCAAGAACTGCTGACCAGAAATTGCTTGTGCGGAAGCTTGCTCTGTCAGAGAAGATGCCGTCTGGGCATGTTCCGCAACCGTTTGGACCGTCGACGACATTTCACTCATCGCCGTAGCAAGTTGATCAATTTCGTTAAACTCTTCTTGCGCCGATTCCTTCGTTTCCGACATGCTCAGTGTCATGACTTCGGTGAGCGTTGATAATTCATCAGACGCATTAATTTGCATTTGAATCACATCGTGCAATTGTCGACGTGTCTTTTCTAATTCACGTGCCACGTCTCCGTATTCATCTTTACAATCCATACCAAATGGAACAGAGAGGTTCTTGCTCGCCATCAGTTTGATCGCGTCGCTCAGATACTGTGTTTGACGCAACATCACTCTAGCCGCCGCTAATAAGAGCACGACAAAAACCACTATCAATAAGGCGGTTTGCCAAGCAACTTGCGTTAAGTATGCTTCATAATGCTGTTGGGCAACTTGCGCGTTTTGTGTCGCCGCTAAAAGTGAGTCGTAAAAAGTGTTTGCGTCCCACAGTTGTTTTGCCACGATCAGGACAGTACTGAAGACCATCAACATGACCATTTTAGGCACCAGTCGAATGTCGGATATGACCCTTTCCCATGGCTTAAATGCCAGCTTTTCCATTGTCAGTTCTCCACCGAGTCTTATATAGTCTTTATCTATAATCTTTATATTACTTATAGTTATGTTCGCGCTTTGCGTGGTTACGCGATTTATTTTGAGCTTCGTATGAAAAACAATGATATCAAAGACAGCACACGACCGATGGGCCTGTTGTCACTAATATTGTCTTTTATGGCACTATTTGTGATCTCTGGCTTGTTGTTTTTCCCGATCGATCACGAAACCCGTCAAGTTCTTATCGGTCTGGATTTCATAATCTGTAGTATTTTTCTACTACAGCTCACCATTGATTTGATCCGGTCCACAGATCGCTGGTTATTCCTTAAACGTCATTGGATAGATTTCGTGGCGAGCATCCCATTGATAGAGCCCCTGCGCTTTGCGCGTATTTTTCATATTATGCGAGTGGTATTAGTACTGCGTTCGTCAAAGTTCATTTTGCATCAGCTCAAAGAAAACCGCCGCGAAACTACGGTCGCCTCTATACTGCTATTGATGGTTATCCTCATAACGCTCGGTTCTAGTGCAATGCTGTTTATCGAAGCGAAAAACCCAGAAGCGAATATTCGCACTGGCGCCGATGCTTTGTGGTGGGTATTTGTAACGATCTCAACGGTTGGTTACGGCGATCATTATCCAGTGACCTCCATAGGAAAGTTTTTGGCTGTCATCATCATTGTTTGCGGGGTGGGTATCTTTGGTATGATCTCGGGTCTTATCACCTCTATCCTTACTGCCCCAACGAAACAACAGACGCACAGTTCAATCAATAAAGAACGTATGCTCGAGCAGCTCCTAACCCAACAAGCGCAAATACTAGAACGACTCGATTTCATGGAAAAAGAGCTACAACAACGTAAAACAGAGACAAAAAAATAGGACCATGCGGTCCTATTTTTTTGTCGTTACCACCAGAACGATCATTCACGCCAATAAGGCTGTACTTCCACACTGATCGCTCGGGTTTGATCCATTGCATGCAAAATTGAGCGCTCTTGACGGTGCAACCAGCGTTCTAACTGCTCTTTTTCTGCGTCTTCCAGCATATCAACCAACGGGAGCAAGTGGTTCAGCATTAGCAGATCATCGATACCATGCACCAGATCCGCCCATGGTAAACGGAAGCTGTTACGCTCATCCGAGTTATACAAACTCGCGAAACCAATGCCGGTATAGAGATTACGCAATAAGCGATAACGCTGATCAACGTACTCTTGCGCCGTCAAATCGCGCTCTGCTGGGAAAGCTTCCATTAGCTCAGCCCAAGTGCGATCGAGCTGAGTAACTGAAAACGGCATGATGTTACTTGCCATTTTTTCACGTGCTTTTTCATCAAGAAATGGCTGCCAACCGCGCGCCAAGATCCAGCGGCTTAGATCCAGCAGTAACCCTGTGTAACGCGCGGAATTGAGCAACCCTAGCACTTCTTCACGGCTTGGCAACTCTTGTAACTGCTGAGTCAGCTCAGATACTAAGAACTTACGCGCATCCAACTTACGCAGCACATTGCCTTTGTCATCTAAGAGCTCTTCAAGGTGTGCATGCTCATCTAACCAACTCAGTTCTTCTTCCAACCATTTAAGCTCTTGGCGCAGAATCGCACTCGCGCGACGAGGGACAATCCCGCCAAAAATAGTCAATGTTTGACGAATGAAACGAATGGCATTACTGATTTCACGCAGTGCTTCCACGCTGTCACGCTCAGCATAAATTTGCTCGTGATAATGCCAATGAGACAAAGCGTGCTCTAAAGAGTTGATCAAGCAAAATTCAACGGTATCCGTCGGACTACTGTCCACAAGTGCCAATGATTTTACTTCATCACCCGCATAACCGCTTGCAAGTCGATAACCTTTCGCCGCTTTGCTCAAGTTACCCAAACGCATACCGCCTTGCTCGCAAAAGCTGCGTGCCAGCGTGAATAAAGCTTCGGTTTGGCCAGACTTAAGTTCCAGTTCAACTTCGCAAATCGGCTCTTGCTTCTCTTCTTCGTCTTCACCTTTGGCTACAACTAAGCCTTGGTCAAAGGCAACTTCAATCTGACTGCCATCGGGCATGCCAATCAGCCATTGTTCACGTGTGAAGTTGGTCGAGAATAATGGCATAAGCTCGGATTGCAGCGTTTCTGCATCTTTACCTGGAGGCCAAATATCTAGAGGATGAAGCGACAGATTAGGCTCGTCGCTAGTGTGCTCAGCATTGTATTCTGGTCTTTGATGTAAGCCTGCGACGACGCGTCCTGCTGTCTTTACGGTTTGGACGAATACATCATCAAAACGGCGAATTCTTAAACCAATGTCGTGCTTTCTAAGCCATTTATCGGCAGTATCAAAATAGGTGTTACCCAAGTCACGACAACTATGCTGAAGTACTTTTGTCTCAGAAATTTTTTCTTTTAAAGTTTCTGAAAATTCAGGAGAAACAAAAAACTTCAGTTCTATTTCGGTTTCCATAGCTATACCTTTCAAAGCAGATAGAAACAGGATATTGCGTAATTTCTCACACGGCAAGAGAGAAATATCGCCGGAATGATGATCTAAAACAGTTTTAATGAGCGATTTAATGCGTTACCATGCGCGCCTTTATAGCCATCGTTCAACATTTCGCCAAGCACTCAGAAATGGTGTATGTTTTTTTAAGGTTATAGTTATTAGGTTGAATGACCATGCCAGTAAATACAATTATGGGGTTATTTGCAAAGTCCCCAATTAAGCCTTTGCAACGCCACGTTGTGTGTGTCAACGAATGTTGTTCACACTTGGTGAAATTCTTTGAAGTATCTTCAAAGGGTGATTGGGAAAAAGCAGCAGAAATCCGTGCACAAATTTCTCACTTAGAGAAAGAAGCGGATGTGCTGAAACGTGAAATCCGTCTAAAACTGCCTCGCGGTTTGTTCATGCCAGTCGACCGTACTGACATGCTTGAGCTTTTGACTCAACAGGACAAACTTGCAAACCTGGCAAAAGACATTGCTGGCCGTGTATATGGTCGTCAACTTGTCATCCCTGAGGCTCTCCAACCAAACTTCCTCGCTTACGTTCAACGTTGTCTTGATGCTGCCGATCAGGCGCAAAAGGTAATCAATGAACTTGATGAATTGCTAGAAACCGGCTTCAAAGGCCGTGAAGTGACGCTCGTCGCTGAAATGATTCATCAATTAGACGTTATCGAAGATGATACCGATGCCATGCAGATTGAACTTCGCCAACAGTTGATGGTGATTGAAGCTGACATGAACCCTATCGATGTCATGTTCCTGTACAAGATTCTTGAATGGGTAGGTGGTATTGCCGACCAAGCGCAGCGCGTAGGTGCTCGTTTGGAAGTCATGCTATCTCGATCTTAAAACATAAAGTTAACGACATAACGAAGAGCATAATTAACACGTGTCATAGGGACGATGACTATTTTCATCGTCTTATGGTTTGGCGCGCGTAAAATTTTGTTCCGCTTGTTATAAAACAACTAGGTATTACGATGGATATCCTTGCGAACTACGGCACTGTCCTGATTATTGTTGCAGCGATTTTTGGTTTCATGATGGCGATTGGTATTGGCGCGAACGACGTTGCTAATGCGATGGGTACATCTGTAGGTTCAAAAGCGCTAACTGTAAAACAAGCTATCATCATTGCGATGATCTTCGAATTTGCAGGTGCTTACCTTGCAGGCGGTGAAGTAACCGACACTATCCGTAAAGGTGTAATCGAAACTTCTTTATTTGCTAGTCAACCAGATGTTCTTGTCTACGGCATGATGTCTGCGCTTTTAGCAGCAGGTACATGGCTGCTTCTTGCTTCTTACATGGGCTGGCCAGTATCAACGACTCACTCAATCATCGGTGCAATCATTGGTTTTGCATGCGTATCAGTAGGTACTGAAGCGGTTGACTGGGGCAGCGTTCAAGGCATTGTTGGTAGCTGGATTATTACGCCAGTGATTTCAGGTTTCTTTGCTTACGTTATCTTTGTCAGCGCACAACGCCTGATTTTTGATACAGAGAACCCTCTGTTTAATGCGAAACGTTTTGTACCTGTTTACATGTTCATCACAACAATGGTGATTGCACTTGTAACCATCAAAAAAGGTCTAAAACACGTTGGTCTTCACCTGACCAATGGTGAAGCCTGGATGTGGGCAGCAGCAGTTTCAGCACTTGTGATGATTGGCGGCTACGTATACATCCAGAAAAAATTCGCTAATCGCGAAGAAGACCGCAGCTTTTCTGGCGTGGAAGGTATCTTCAGCGTTCTGATGGTTATCACCGCTTGTGCGATGGCATTTGCACACGGTTCAAACGACGTTGCAAACGCCATTGGTCCACTGTCTGCTGTCGTATCGACTGTTGAACACATGGGCGAAATCAGCACGAAAAGCACCATCGCTTGGTGGATTCTACCTCTTGGTGGTATTGGTATCGTGGTCGGTCTTGCAACACTGGGTCACAAAGTAATGGCAACCGTTGGTACAGGCATCACTGAGCTAACGCCTAGCCGCGGTTTTGCAGCACAGCTAGCAACAGCATGTACGGTAGTTCTAGCGTCTGGTACAGGCCTGCCAATTTCAACCACTCAAACATTGGTTGGTGCGGTTCTCGGTGTTGGCTTTGCTCGTGGTATCGCAGCACTGAACCTAGGCGTAGTTCGTAACATCGTGGCATCATGGATCGTTACACTACCAGCGGGTGCGTTATTAGCCGTAGTATTCTTCTACGGACTTCAAGCGATGTTCGCTTAAGACACTCGTCAATAGAATGTAAGCGCTTTGTCATTATTGACTCAAACGCACAGAAAGGGAGGCTTTGCCTCCCTTCTTTGTTGCACCGAGGTTTGAAACTGCATACTATTCGTCTATTTCCGGCTCCAATCATTCGGTGCCAACGCTGTCTCCAAGAAAAATCGTTAAGGGATTTACTGTGAAAAAACTAATCATCACGGTTTTGTTTACTTTGCTAGCAGCGCCAGCGGCCCTAGCAGCAGACCGTTATATTTCTGATGACCTCTTCACTTTTATGCACTCAGGTCCAAATAACACCTACCGTATTATTGGTAGTGTTAACGCCGGTTCTAAAGTACAACTGATTAAAACCAACCGAGATACTGGCTACACGCAAGTTCGTGATGACCGTGGTCGCACTGGTTGGGTACAAAGCAAGTTTGTGACAAACCAAGAGAGCATGGCAATTCGCCTTCCTCGCATTGAGAAAGAGCTAGCCGAAGTAAAAGAGCAGCTTGCTAATGCTCGTCAAACTTCTGATGCAGAGAAAGCCGGTCTTGTTACCTCTCTCGAAACACGTAACCAACAAATTTCAGATCTAGAAAATAAATACTCTGAGATCAGTGATCAGCTTACTTCTGTTGAAACAGAAAACCGCGAGCTACGCGCAAAACTGGATACACAAAAAGATGACATGCTGCTTAAGTACTTCACTTATGGCGGCGGTGTCGCAGGTTTAGGTTTACTATTTGGTTTGATTCTTCCGCATGTCATGCCTCGTAGAAAGCGCTCTCCTGCGGGTTGGGCATAAACCCTTACGCTTTTATCTTTAAAAAGAACGCAAAAGCCAGTCGATATTGACTGGCTTTTTAGTTTGCTTCGTTTGATAGAAGTGAGTACTACTCCCCCATTGAACTAGAGGCTCGACGACGATCCGTTGCGCCATAAAGCTTGCCATTTTTTAGCTCAATTGCATTCAAACCGCTTACCACTGGAATAACGTGCACTGGGTAGCCAAGCTCCATAAACTCAGGCACCAACATTTCTGCGAACGTTTTCTTTTCCACCAGCAAACCAGTCGGGTCATAAGACTTGGTGCGGTCTATCTTAGTGCCATACTGGATGTTTGGTAAGTCAATAGCCTCTTGCGCTGATAAGTTCCAATCCAGCACCCCAACCACGGTTTTGAGTACATACCCCGGGATTTGTGAACTACCTGGTGACCCAACCACCAAACGCAAATTATCATCACTGTCCATCACCATTAATGGCGTAATAGCCGAACGTGGACGCTTGCCCGCTTCAATTGAGTTTTGCGTAGGTTTGCCGTTAACCGTTGGCAGAGGTGAGAAGTTAGCCATCTGCGCGTTCAAGATAACGCCATCGACCATCACACCCGAGCCCATACCTGTTCCTACCGTACTAGTCATTGCTATTGCATTTCCATCTCTATCGACGATAGAAATATGCCCTGTATCTTTGCTCTCGAAGCCTTGATATTGCGCATACTGAGTTTGCGTTATCTGTCCTGCTTTTGGATCCTCTTTTGAAGTGCCATTATCGGGGATTAAATCACGTCTCTGATCTAGATAGGCTTTAGACAACAACTGTTCAACTGGCGCTTCCACATAATCCGGATCTCCGGCATACGCAATACGATCGGCTTTTGCAATTCGCATCGCTTCAGTCATGAGACGCCAAGGTTCCACATCCGTTTTCGCCATATGGGCAATGTCATAGGGTGCAAGCAGTTCAAGACTCTGAGCGACCATCACACCGCCCGAAGCTGGGTAACCAAAAGAGACGATTTTATTCCCACGGTAGTCGCTCTCAATGATGTCACGCTGCTTCACTTGGTAATGTTTAAAATCTTCTAAAGACAACTTCTCGTGTTGGTCGTCAATACGACTATTAACCGTCTCTACGATGTGCTGACCAAGCTCACCACCATAAAGGTAACTATCGCCTTGTTGCGCGATCTTCCTCAGCGTCTCAGCCATCTTAGGGTTCTTCATCAAGGTTCCCGTCGGCTTAATATCGTCCCCTTGCCAATACAAGGCTTTCACTTCCGGATCTTGCTCAAGTCGGCTTTGCTCTCTTACTACGATGTCGTAGGTGTAGCTGTTCATCGCGTACCCATTGCTCGCCAATGTAATCGCCGGCTTAATCAGCTCTGCCCATGGCAACTTGCCGTATTGTTCATGAGTGGTGTAAAGCAACCGCAACGTGCCTGGAACCGCAACAGAACGAGGGCCTAATATTTCGTTGCGACTGAGTACTTCCCCATTCTCAACAAACATTTCAGGGTTCGCGCTAGAGGGCGCTTCATCTCGACCATCAAGGGCCAGAAATTTTTTCTCGTCATGTTGATAAAACAGCGCGAAAGTCCCGCCGCCAATTCCGGTCATATCTGGCTCAACGACAGACATCACCATCTGCATCGCGACCATAGCATCAACAGCGTTACCGCCTTCTTTCAATATTGAGTAACCGGTACTGCTCACGTAAGGATTCGTCGCACTGACCATGAAATCTTGCCCGCGACTATCTGGTGTAACTGGGAATGGGTCTGGCTTTGCTGCATAGCTTGTCGATGCAACAATGCTTAAAGAAAAAATCAGAATACGCATGTGTCTCTGTTTAGACTCCTATTATGTGATGGGGTCTAACGTGGACCAAGTCATTACTCCGAAGTTCGTGAAAATGGTGTCTTTTTACACAACGCTGACTGGAATCGCGCTATCAATAGATGAATGATATTGGTGCTATTTAAACGACTGAGAAAAGCTATATTTTGCTTGTTTGAGTATCTAAAAATCATCACCAGAATAGATGCAAAAGATGCTCTGAAAAATAAAAAGCCAGCGATATGATTTCGCTGGCTTGATGTGTTTCTACAAGAGTTAGCCTTTCCACTCATACAACGCTGGTATACGAATTTGCTCACCTTGGAACTCAACAATCACAGCTTGCGGTTGTATTTCTCTTAGAGTGACCTGATCATCAACGACATCCCCTTGATGATACTCAACATTGTTAATTTTCACCCAACGGCGATTTTCATCACTAGCGTACATATGGGTTTGCAAATTAAGCGCAGGTAGACGCCCTTGCCACTGGTGAGCGTTGCGCTCTAAATCGTTCACGCGTGCCGTTTGTGATGAAGAGTTGTCATCATCTCGGGATAAGGCATTTTCGACCTTCCTAGCTAAATCAGGAGATAATGAGGATAAATCCAGATCATCCAAAGACAACCCGAGGTCCTCTTCAGCAGCAGAAGTCGTTTGGGTTGATGCTGAGTTGCGTGTTTCATCTCTGCTTGGTGTATGGCTCGTGTATTCATCGGGGGTGGTAAATGTACCAAAATCACGCGATAGCTCTGCACTTGGCCACTCTCTTGGCAATTGGGCCAACTGGGTGTTCTCTGGATAGTCTAATACTTTGAAAGGTGATACCACTTCGACCTTTTCTATCGGGGACGTTGTATCTACTTCAACACTCGGTGCAAAGAGATCTAAGTACCAAGCGACTCCAATAGCAGAAGCAGTGATTGGCAGCAAGAACAGACCTATATGTTTCACAGCTGACATTATGCGTCCTCCTTCTCTATTCTCGCCAGTTGAGGCGCATCTGGCTGAACATTTTGCTGAAGTCGGTCTAGCGTTCGCTTACCTGCAATACCATCGACACCAATTCCTTGCCAGCGTTGAAATAACTCGACTCGCTCTTTCATCGCACCATCAAAAATAGACGTTTCAAGCAGTGGCTCACTCACCGCTTCTGCTAATAATCGGTCTAATACTTCAATCGCAGGGCCTTCCATGTCTAAACGTAATGTTTCATTCAGCGGAGCATGCCACAGTTCGATAATATTGCCCTGCCACAACGGCTTTAACCATGAAATTGGCAGACGGAGACGCTGCTTACCATTGAGCACTTCAGCTTGGTCATTACCGACGGCATATAGAATGACATACCCAACATCACCTTGATAATTCAACTCCAAGATCACAGGGCGATTTTGTTGCATCAACAGCGGCCAAGTCGCCATTTTACGCTCACAACGCATAGTCGACTGCGGTTCTGACAAACAAAGGTTATCGCGAACCGATGCTTGATACCCCCACAAACGATACAAATCATTTACAGCGAGGTTCGACTGTTTTTGTGTTAACAATAAAGCACGCTGCTCATCCGTTAACTGTTGGCTGACGACGGTTGGTGTTGGCTCTACTCTTGGCTCCGTCACTTGTGTCAACACTGACGTCGCTTGAGCTGGCATATAATTCACGATCGCCCACCCCGTACTTAATGCAGCAATAAGGCCTACCGTGACAGAGCCCCAAGCAGGCCAACGGAAAGTCCGGCGCTCTTTTTTATCTTGCTGATAAATATCTGCCTGAAACTGCATCACCTCTTCACAGGCCTGCTGAACGGTTTGCTTATCCACAACCACATTACCCTGGTGATAACTGATGTTGAGGGATTTGTCACAGATAAGGTTGATGAGCCGCGGTATACCGTGACTGTATTTGGCTATAAGTTTACAAGAAGCACGATTAAACAGTTGCTGGTCGCCACCAGCTGTATGTAGTCGAAATGCGATGTAATCTTCTGTCTCTTTTTCATCCAACGGCAACAGGTGATAACGCCCGGTAATACGCTGGGCAAGTTGGCGTAGTTGTGTTGTTTGTAATAACCGCTGCAATTCAGGCTGCCCGACCAACAACACTTTGAGCAGTTTTCTGGTATCGGTTTCCAAGTTAGTCAACAAGCGCAACTGCTCTAAAACGTCGGCAGCAAGGTGTTGAGCCTCATCAATGACCAGCAATGTCTGCCAGCCTGAACGATAATTACGCAGCAAATATTGATGGATAACCTGGTTTAGCTGTTTGAGGTTTGCGTCTGGCGGATAGGTGATTTTGAACTCATCACAAATGGCTTCGAGCAAGTCTCTACTCGAAAACGTGGGATTGAGAATAAGACCCGCTTTGGTGTTATCACCCAAATTCGCCAGCATCGCTTTTGCGACGGTCGTTTTGCCTGTACCTACTTCGCCAGTAAGCATAGCAAAGCCACCGCCATCGCCTAGCCCAGCTTGGAGATGTGTGATTGCCTCTTTGTGACGTTGGCTTAAATACAAATAACGTGAGTTTGGAACAATCGAAAATGGTTGTTCGACAAACCCAAAAAAGTCCTTATACATTAGGCTCTCCAGCTAAAAAACCACCTGAGAATAGTCAGATATAATATAAACATAGCCGCATCTACTCTCGGGAGTAAAGAAAAGTACCATTGCTTGCTACAATGTCCAACGGCATATCCATAAATTAAGAGGTAATTCGTGCAAGTTTATTTAGTAGGTGGCGCAGTTCGAGATAAATTGCTCGGAATTGATAATTATGACAATGATTGGGTGGTCGTAGGCGCGACGCCTGAGATGATGTTGTCCCAAGGGTACACCGCCGTTGGTAAAGACTTTCCTGTATTTCTGCATCCCAAAAGTAAAGAAGAACATGCCCTTGCACGAACAGAGAGAAAGTCAGGTTCTGGTTACACTGGTTTTGAATGTTTCTTCGATCAAAACGTCACCTTAGAAGAAGATTTGATACGTCGTGATTTAACCATTAACGCGATGGCAATGGAGAGTGATGGCACGATCCATGACCCATATGGTGGCCAGCAAGATCTCAACGATAAACTGCTACGCCATGTATCAGACGCCTTTATTGAAGACCCTCTACGCGTTTTACGTGTCGCTCGCTTCGCTGCAAAGCTTGCTGATCTAAACTTTACGGTTGCCGACGAAACTATGCGGTTAATGCGTCACATGGCAGAGTCCGGAGAGCTGAGCACACTGACTCCCGAGCGTGTTTGGCAAGAATGGCATAAATCTCTCTCTACTCCTCGCCCTGATATTTTCTTATCGGTTCTACGAGACTGTGGTGCATTAACCGTGGTGTTACCTGAAATTGATGCACTATTTGGCGTACCTCAACCTGAGAAGTGGCATCCAGAAATCGATACTGGCATCCATACTTTGATGGTGGCAGAGCAAGCCGCAAAATTGAGTAACTCACTCCCCGTCAGGTTTGCCGCCCAAGTGCATGACTTGGGTAAAGGCGTGACGCCAGAGAGCGAATGGCCAAGCCACAAAATGCATTGCCATACAGGATTAAAACTGATCAAAAAGCTGTGCGAACGTGTCCGGGTACCAAATGAGTTTCGTGATTTAGCCTTGATGGTGTGCGAACAGCATTCCAATATTCATCGCGCGGCTGAACTTAAACCACAAACCATAATTAAAATACTCAATAAGCTTGATGTGTGGCGTAAGTCCGAACGTCTGCAAGATATCTTGCTTTGCTGTCAAGCGGATCATGCTGGTCGTAAAGGACTGGAAACGCAACCATATCCACAGGCGGATATTTTTAGGCAAGCCTACCAAGCAGCAGCGGCAGTTGACGTTCAAATCATAATCAAAGAGGGCTTTAAAGGCCCTGCGATTCGTGACGAGCAAGAAAAACGACGTATTGAAGCAGTGAAAGCAGCACTTAAGAAGTAACGAACAAACAAAAACGCCCGCGGATTTCGCGGGCGTTTTTCGTTAGCATCAATTATGAACTTAATAGAAAAGCGAACAAACCGATGCCCAAAATCAGACGGTAAATCACAAACGGTGTCATGCCCATGCGTGAAATCATCTTCAAGAAGAAGTGTATACAGATGTACGCACTGATAAACGATGTGATAATGCCAGTCAGTAAGAAACCAACATGGACAGGTTCACCACTGGTCACTAACTTCATACCTAAGTAGCTACCAGCTAATGTAATGATTGGGATCGACATTAAAAATGAAAAGCGGGCAGCCGCTTCTCGAGTAAAGCCAAGGTAAAGCGCTGCTGTAATGGTCGCCCCTGAACGTGAAGTTCCAGGAATCATCGCTAAGGCTTGGGCAATACCGATAAATACAGCTTTCTTCCAACCCGTTTGGTATTCATCGGCAACGAGTTCAGCGTTTTTGTCTACCCACCATAGCAACAAGCCAAATACGATCGTGGTAGTCGCGATGACGTAAGCGCTACGTAGATACACTTCAATGATGTCTTTCATCAATAGGCCGAACACACAAGCTGGAATCGTCGCAATCACGATCATCCAAGCCAATTTAGCTTCTTTACTGCGATCTCCTTTAAAGATCGAAGCAAATAACGCTTGAAACAAAGTGATTACTTCATGACGAAAATAGATCACGACAGCCATTAATGTACCGACGTGAACAGCAACATCAAAGGCTAGACCTTGGTCTTCCCATCCTAAAATAGCGGAAGGCAGGATCAAATGGGCAGAGCTTGAGATAGGCAAAAACTCTGTCAGCCCCTGAATCAGAGCCAAAATAAAGGCTTCAAAATAACTCATGTAAACAACTCAAATTAAAAATGAAAGGAAACGGGTTTGAGCGAATCGACTGGCTGCATAGCATGCCAAATGTCTGCGACTGTGCGTCCATCGCCTGGGATCACTAATTGCGGTTCGAGATCATACAGCGGCTTTGTGACAAAAGGATATTTGTAGATATCACTGCGAGGTAGCTCAGGTTTTTTCTTGGAGACGCGCTCACCGAACAACACTATATCGAGATCCAGTGTTCGATCCTGATACTTTTGCGCGTTTTCTTCGCGTCCCCACTTAAATTCAATCTCGCGTAGTTGATGGCTCAACTCTTCTAATGACAACTCGGTACGCATTGCAACGACAAAGTTGTAGAAATTCTTGCTGCTAAAACCAATAGGTTCGCATTCATATATCGGTGATACGAGGAGATTTTCTCCAAGCCGTTGCAGCTCCTGATACGCAGCAAGCACATGTTGCTCTCTTTCTACGTTCGTCCCAACACCGATATAAGTGGTGATCATGCTCGGCCTCGCTCAATCACCACACCAACAGCACGTGCTTGCGGTACGGCGCCAGGCTTCGCTAGGCGGATTTTCACCCAAGGCACAGAGAAACGCTGCATGATAAGCTCTGCTACTTCTTCAGCCACGCGCTCGACCAGTAAGAAACGACCATTTTCAATGTGGTTAAGTACCGCCTCACTCACCTGCGAATAATCCAGTGCATCTTGCACATCATCACTTTTGCCCGCAGGTTTATTATCGTGTGCCATTTCAATATCTAGAACCAACTTTTGTTTGATTTGTTGTTCCCAGTCGTACACGCCAATTGTGGTGATTACTTCTAACTGTTCAATAAAAACTTTATCCAGAGCCATCTTATGTCCTTCTGTTACAGAGGTCGGATACCCGTGAGGGGTAATTTGATCGTAGTATTCTATACCTAAGTAACATTTACTTTGGTCATCACAATGTTACTTAGGTATAAACTGCGAAAGCATCTTTATATACAAGAAATCACATAATGCAAGCTCTATCACAGTGAGGATTTCTGCATTATGTAAATTCGGGGTATGATAGCAACTACGCGGGAACCGAGCATTAAATTCCAATCCATCAAGGACTTCTATGGACGCACTGGCACTGATAATGACAATGGCCGCCTATTTATTAGGTTCGGTTTCCAGTGCGGTTTTGATCTGTCGACTCTTAAAACTGCCAGACCCACGCAGTGTGGGATCTAACAATCCTGGAGCAACGAACGTATTGCGTATTGGCGGACGAGGAGCCGCTGTTTCAGTCTTGTTGTGCGATATGCTCAAAGGCACTATCCCCGTGTGGGGCGGATACTTTCTTGGTATCGACCCTATCATTCTTGGTGTCATCGCCATTGCTGCCTGTCTTGGCCACATGTACCCCATCTTTTTCCACTTTAAAGGCGGAAAAGGTGTCGCAACCGCGCTTGGCGCTATCGCTCCGATTGGTTTGGACTTAACAGGATTGGTAATGTTAACTTGGCTGTCAGTAGCCGCGCTATTCCGCTATTCATCCTTAGCGGCTCTCGTCACGGTTTTGGTCACTCCGTTTTATACTTGGATGTTTAAACCGCAATACACGTTACCTGTTGCTATGCTGTGCTGCTTAATCGTATTTAAGCATCATCAAAATATTCGTCGGCTTTTGTCTGGCGACGAGCCAAAAATCGGCGAGAAAAAACTGACACAAAAAAACTCGGCTTAATGCCGAGTTTTTCGTTTAAAGAAGGATGTATTGGTTACGCATGAACTCGATTCAGGAAGTTCAACAACATCTGGTTGACGAACTCCGGCTGTTCTAAACAACTGATGTGTCCCGCTTGCGGAATTTCTACCAACTCACTGCCTGTGATACAGTCTTTCATTAAATAAGATTCAAAAACTGGACGGGGTTTATCTTCACAGCCCACTGCAATTAACGTCGGCAGAGCAAATTTTTCCGAATCCTCAATCACATCACGGCGACCAAACACCATGCGCCCTATGCGAGCTACTTCCACCGCACGCTCACCGTTCAGCTCTTCTAAACTGCGTTTGAATGCAGCGACCAACTCAGGATTCACCTGCTCAGCGTTATCAGCAAAAAACAATGGCACAACGGCTTCAATAATTGGCGCAGGCACTGCTTGGACTTGGCTGATGGTATCAAGCATTGCAAAATACTTCTTATACGTAACTTCTGGCTCCCAGCCAATGAAGGTATCCATCAATACCAGTGACTTAACACGTTGCGGCGCTTGAGCCGTTAGCTCTGCTCCCCACATGCCGCCAACAGATAAGCCCACTATCGAGAACTCTTCGATATCTAAATGATCCATCAATGCCAACATATGTTGTGCATAGTCGGCCAATGACTGTGTCGATGCAGGTGCAGCGTCCGATTCACCATGTGCCCAAAGATCTGGCACAATACAACGGAATGACTGGCTTAAAACCTCAACTTGTGGCGCCCACATTTGGCGATCCCAAAGGTAACTATGACCAAATAGAAGCACAGGGCCCTCACCTTTATCTAGATAAGCAAGTTGCTGACCTTCAATTTCAAACTTATTCATTGTTATATCCATTTCTTATTCTTCCACGTCATCCTAGCACTGAAACAATAGCGAACTGATCGCATCAGTCAGAATGTAAAACGAGGCGGTTCATTGAATAATTAAAAATAAAGGCCTCTGAGGAGCAGAGACCTTTATTACACAGAACCGGTTTCAAACTTACCGCATAAATTTGATTAAGCGACAGGTGTTAGTTGATCAATTGGCCAACGTGGACGAGCCTCTACTGACATATCAGCCACTTCGCCATTCTTCAAGCGCTGCATGCCTGCGTAAGCGATCATCGCACCGTTATCTGTACAGAACTCAGTACGTGGGTAGTAAACTTCGCCGCCAACTTTCTTCGCTAACTTCTCTAACTCAGCTCGCAAACGACGGTTAGCACTCACACCACCAGCAATAACAATGCGTTTCATGCCTGTTTGCTCAAGCGCGCGCTTACATTTAATAGCCAACGTAGCACACACAGCCTCTTCAAATGCCAATGCGATGTCCGCGCGGGTTTGCTCGTCATCACCGTTTGCAGCAATCGTGTTAGCCGTAAAGGTTTTTAGACCAGAGAAACTCATGTCCAAACCTGGCACATTCGTCATTGGGCGTGGGAACTTAAAGCGGCCCGGTGTACCTTTTTCCGCAAGTTTAGATAATAGTGGACCGCCTGGGTAATCCAAACCCATTAGCTTCGCTGTTTTATCAAACGCTTCGCCCGCCGCATCATCAATCGACTCACCTAGAATTTTGTACTCACCGATGCCTCTCACTTCCACCATCATAGAGTGGCCGCCCGATACTAATACCGCCACAAACGGGAACGGTGGAGGGTTATCTTCCAACATTGGGGCCAATAGGTGACCTTCCATATGATGAACAGGTACCGCTGGCACTCCCCAAGCATAAGCAATACTGCGACCGATAGTCGCACCCACTAATAGCGCCCCAACAAGACCAGGCCCCGCGGTATACGCGACACCATCGATGTCTTTTGAAGTTAAGTTCGCTTCTTTTAGTGCCTCTTTAATAAGAGGAATGGTTTTCTTTACGTGGTCACGTGAAGCCAACTCAGGCACCACACCGCCGTAATCTGCGTGCAGTTTTACTTGGCTGTATAGCTTGTGTGACAAGAGACCGTTTTCATCGTCATAAATTGCGATGCCAGTCTCGTCACAAGAGGTTTCAATACCAATAATGCGCATGGTTTTCTCAGTATGCTTTCTGTATAGAGGAAATTTGGGCGTCATATTACCTTGCCTTGGTGCTGCAAACAAATTTTGTACAGACAATAATCGACAAAAGGCTTTACAAAGTAGTTGTGATCGGATTAAAATTCCGCACCATTTTTGATCAAGCTGGTAAGAGACCTAACAATTGTGATTTGGTCTGTTGAATACCAGCGTTAACGAATAACCCCTGAGGTGAAAGGCATATGCCAGTAGTTAAAGTACGTGAAAACGAACCGTTCGACGTTGCTCTACGTCGTTTTAAGCGCTCTTGCGAAAAAGCAGGTATCCTTTCTGAAGTGCGTCGTCGTGAGCACTACGAAAAACCAACTACAGTTCGCAAACGCGCTAAAGCAGCAGCTCAAAAGCGTCACGCTAAGAAGCTAGCTCGCGAAAACGCTCGTCGCGTTCGCCTGTACTAATAACTGAGCTCCAAAAGGAATTTAGTTATGGCTCTGATTGATCAACTCAAAGAAGAGCAAAAATTAGCGATGAAAGCCAAGGACAAATTACGCCTTGGTACTATTCGTTTAGCCCTATCAGCAATCAAGCAACGTGAAGTTGACGAACAGATTACTCTGAACGATGACGACATTCTTGCAGTATTGACCAAGATGGTTAAACAACGTCGCGACTCTGTAGCGCAGTTTGAAGCAGCGGGTCGTCAAGATCTTGCTGATGCGGAACAAGCAGAAATTACCGTTCTTGAGGACTTTATGCCTCAACCACTGACAGACGAAGAAGTAGCGGCTCTCATCGAGAACGCGATTGCTGAATCTGGCGCAGCTGGCATGCAAGACATGGGCAAAGTAATGGGCGTTCTGAAACCGCAAATTCAAGGGCGTGCAGATATGGGTAAAGTAAGCGGTTTAGTTCGCTCTAAATTGGCTTAAGGTACCCCACCCAATTGCAGCAAGCCGTGCTATCCTTTGGAGCGCACGGCTTGTTTGTATCTGGATGGATGGAATGAAATCAATGGGCAATACGCTCATTCTTTTAAGGCATTCACTCCACTCATCATCTTCTTTTTTTGTTAGGTTTTATGGCTGGACACATCCCTCGCAGTTTTATCGATGACCTTCTAGCTCGACTTGATATTGTCGATATCATCGACGCACGTGTGAAACTTAAGAAAAAAGGCAAAAACTACGGCGCATGCTGCCCTTTCCACAACGAAAAGACACCCTCATTCAGTGTCAGTCAAGAAAAGCAGTTCTACCATTGTTTTGGTTGTGGCGCGCATGGAAATGCCATCGATTTTTTGATGGAATTCGACCGACTAGAATTCGTCGAAGCTATTGAAGAACTCGCTTCATACTTGGGTTTAGATGTTCCTCGCGAACAACGTAGCGGCGGTAATGGTTCGTTTCAGTCAGGCCCACAAGCAAGCAGCAGTGAAAAACGTAACCTATACGACTTAATGGGCAGCATTGCTCAATTTTATCGTAACCAACTCAAACAGCCAGCAAGTAAGGTGGCGATTGAGTATCTAAAAGATCGCGGCCTGTCTGGTGAAATCGTCCAGAAGTTTGGCATCGGCTATGTGGCTGATGAATGGGATTTAGTTCGTAAGAACTTTGGCCAGAATAAAGAAAACCAAGACATGCTCGTCACTGGCGGCATGTTGATTGAAAACGATAAAGGCAATCGCTACGACCGATTCCGTGGTCGAGTGATGTTTCCTATTCGAGACAGACGCGGCCGAGTAATAGGCTTTGGTGGTAGAGTATTAGGTGATGGGACACCAAAATATCTCAACTCACCCGAAACCCCGATATTTCATAAAGGTAAAGAGTTGTATGGCCTTTATGAAGTACTACAAGCGTACCGTGAGCCACCACAAATTTTAGTGGTTGAAGGCTATATGGATGTTGTCGCGCTTGCTCAATATGGCGTAGATTATTCCGTTGCCTCATTGGGAACCTCGACAACGGGCGATCACTTGCAAGTGTTATTCAGGCAAACAAGCACCGTCGTGTGTTGTTATGACGGTGACCGCGCAGGCCGTGAAGCCGCGTGGCGTGCCATGGAAAATGCATTGCCTTACCTAACGGATGGTCGCCAGTTAAAATTCATGTTTTTGCCGGATGGAGAAGATCCCGACTCTTATATCCGACAAAACGGAAAACAAGCATTTGAGCAGCAAGTGTCTAATGCGATGCCCTTGTCTGAATTCATGTTCAGCTCATTGACTCAGCAAGTCGATATGAGCACGAAAGAAGGCATGGCAAAACTGAGTACTCTTGCGGTTCCTCTCATTGATAAAGTCCCTGGCGGCACTTTAAGACTATACTTGAGAGAATTGCTTGGCCGCCGTTTGGGTTTGGTTGATGAACGCCAACTACAGCAGCTAATTTCAAAACAAGGTAAAGAGGATAAAAGGCCTCAACCTCATAAAGAAATCAAGCGAACGCCGATGCGAGAAGTGATCGCGTTACTGATTCAAAACCCACAATACGTAAGTATGGTGCCAGATCTAACTAGCGTTAGAGATTTGCCCATTCCTGGTCTAAGTTTATTTGTTGATGTACTTGATAAATGCCAAGCGCATCCCCATATCAACACAGGCCAATTATTAGAGCATTGGCGAAACAGCCAAAATGAGACCCTTCTGTCTCGTCTCGCGAGTTGGGACATTCCACTCGATGAGGACAACCAAGAAGAAATCTTTTTAGACTCACTGGATAAAATTATTGCCCAGTGCGTAGAAAAACAAATTGAAAACCTGCAGGCCAAAGCAAGAAGTGTCGGTTTATCAGCCGAAGAGAAAAGGGAGCTGCTAGCACTTATGCTAGATTTAAAAGCGTAACCCTGTTTAATTAGTCAGCAACGATTTAATTTGTTATAGTAAGTGGTTTGCATTTCGCATACTGATTCCTTCACCAGATTACGAAGTTGGATACCGTCTATGGATCACAATCCGCAGTCACAGCTAAAGTCACTTGTTATTAAAGGCAAGGAACAAGGCTATCTGACCTACGCCGAAGTAAATGACCACCTACCTGCTGAAATCGTAGATTCAGAACAGGTAGAAGACATCATTCAGATGATCAACGACATGGGCATTAAGGTAGTAGAAACTGCTCCTGATGCTGATGATTTAGCACTGAACGATGACACAAATATTACCGATGAAGATGCAGCCGAAGCTGCAGCCGCTGCACTTTCTAGCGTAGAGAGTGAGATTGGTCGTACAACAGACCCAGTACGTATGTACATGCGTGAGATGGGTACTGTCGAACTTCTAACTCGCGAAGGCGAAATCGACATCGCAAAACGTATTGAAGAAGGTATTAACCAAGTTCAATCGTCTGTTGCTGAATACCCAGGCACAATTCCGTACATTCTTGAGCAATTTGACAAAGTTCAAGCTGAAGAACTACGTCTTACAGACCTAATTTCAGGTTTTGTAGATCCAGATGCTGACGACACCGCTGCACCAACGGCAACACACATCGGTTCTGAACTGACTGAATCTCAGTTAGAAGAAGAAGACGATGAAGACGTTGATGACGACGAAGATAGCGATGACGATTCAGATGATTCTGAAGAAGATGTAGGTATCGATCCAGAATTAGCGCTAGAGAAATTCAACCAACTACGCAGCACCTATCAAAATCTTCAATTAGCAATCAACGAGTACGGCTATAACAGCCCGAAAGCAACCGTTGCTAATGAAATGATGCTAGACGTATTCCGCGAGTTTCGTCTAACGCCTAAACAGTTTGATCACCTAGTGAATGAACTGCGTACTGCTATGGATCGCGTTCGTACTCAAGAGCGTCTGATCATGAAGTCAGTGGTTGAATACGGCAAAATGCCGAAGAAATCATTCATCGCGCTGTTCACTGGTAATGAATCAAGTGAAGCTTGGCTGGATGAAGTTCTTGCTTCAGACAAGCCATACGCTGAAAAGATCAAACGTAACGAAGAAGAAATCCGTCGTTCAATCGCTAAGCTAAAAATGATTGAAGAAGAGACTTCTCTAAACGTACAGAACATTAAAGACATCAGCCGTCGTATGTCTATCGGTGAAGCAAAAGCTCGCCGTGCGAAGAAAGAGATGGTTGAAGCGAACTTGCGTCTTGTAATTTCTATCGCGAAGAAATACACCAACCGTGGCCTACAGTTCTTGGATCTGATCCAGGAAGGTAACATCGGTCTGATGAAAGCGGTAGATAAGTTCGAATATCGTCGTGGTTACAAGTTCTCGACTTACGCAACGTGGTGGATCCGTCAGGCAATCACTCGTTCAATCGCGGACCAAGCACGTACGATCCGTATCCCGGTACACATGATCGAAACGATCAACAAGCTAAACCGTATTTCTCGTCAAATGTTGCAAGAGATGGGTCGCGAGCCACTACCGGAAGAACTGGCAGAGCGCATGCAAATGCCAGAAGACAAGATTCGTAAAGTTCTAAAAATCGCTAAAGAGCCTATCTCAATGGAGACACCAATCGGTGACGACGAAGATTCGCATCTAGGTGATTTTATCGAAGATACAACGCTAGAACTTCCGCTAGATTCTGCAACTGCAACTAGCCTTAAGGTGGCAACAAAAGACGTGCTTGCAGGTCTAACGCCACGTGAAGCGAAAGTACTTCGTATGCGCTTTGGTATCGACATGAACACTGACCATACTCTAGAAGAAGTTGGTAAGCAGTTCGACGTTACTCGTGAGCGTATCCGTCAGATCGAAGCAAAAGCACTACGTAAACTTCGTCACCCAAGCCGCTCAGAGACTCTGCGCAGCTTCCTAGACGAATAATCGCAGCGCATACAAGCTTTTAGAAATCAAAAAAGGTGACTTTAGGTCACCTTTTTTATTATCTACTGTTCTAAGTGGATAAAAACTAAGCGCAATTGCCCTAGTTGGTATCTAGACACCTTGCAACGCTTCCCCTATAATCGTTGTCCTATTAAGGCCCCTTAGCTCAGTGGTTAGAGCAGTCGACTCATAATCGATTGGTCCGCAGTTCAAGTCTGCGAGGGGCCACCATATTCCGAAAGGCGTAGCAGGTTAATACCTACTACGCTTTTTTTGTATCTTATATCTTTGGGTACAGTTGCGGTAACTCGTCACTAACCTCGTAATAGCTTTTCCTCTTCCCCTCTTCTTTAACTATTATCTGGCTCTCTATACGAGCAATAGAAACAAAATGTCTGCTCGTGATTTAAACCATTGACCCTCAGACAACTTCTGATAGGATGGACATACAAACGTATAGACGTCTAAAACAAAAAATGGAGCTACAATGAAAAGTATTGGTCACTTAAAGAAACTAGCTTTGATTCTCACGGCAGTAGTCGGCTTAAGCGCTTGTGGAGAAAAAGATGACTCTGTCATTAAAGTGGGCGCGACAGTTGGACCACATGCACAAGTAGTCGAGGCGGTAGCGAAGGAGGCAGCAAAGCAAGGTTTGAATGTCGAAGTCATTGAGTTTTCTGACTACGTGACACCTAATGCCGCTCTTAGCGATGGTAGCATCGATATTAATAGCTATCAGCACCAGCCATTTTTAGACAACTTCAACAGTAGCCATAACGCCCAATTAGTATCAATTGGTCAGTCCATTCTTATGCGTATGGGGCTTTATTCCAATAAGTATCGCTCACTGCAAGAGCTTCCAAACAATGCACGTATAGCGCTTCCAAATGACCCTACCAACGGTGGTCGTGGTCTGTTGCTACTCGCCGATGCAGGTTTAATTGAGCTGAAACAGGGTGTTGGCCATAAAGCCGCCCTAACTGATATCACAAAAAACGCAAAATCATTTGAATTTGTCGAGGTAGATGCCGCTCAGCTACCAAGAACATTAGATGATGTGGACGCGGCTGCGATTACAATGAACTACGTAATGTCTTCTGGTTTAGATCCGAAGAAACAAAGTATCTATCTTGAAGCAAAAGACGCCCCATTAGCAGTCATGGTCATCGCCACTCGTGACGCAGACAAAAATAATGAAGCGTATAAAAAGTTCGTTTCTATTTATCAATCTCAAGCGATTCGTGATTATCTCGATCGCACTTTCAAAGGCACAATCGAAGCAGCTTTTTAATCAATAAAGCAGCGAATACTTTGCCCACGAATCAGATAGAAAAGAGGCTAATGTTTTCTCATAGCCTCTTCTTTTCATTACTCACTAAATCGACTCATTGTCGACTTTCAGCCTCTAACTTCATTGCCAAATAAGCTTGGTCAGCAGAAACCAACTCAGGACGGTTAATCAACTTCCAGAGGAAGTATGGTGGGATTAAAAATACGATGAAGTAGAGAGATTCATGGAAGAAAACATCGGCTATCGTTTGCTGATGCTCCCAAAGTGCCGTCAGTGCGAAGAGCTCTAACATCACGCCTAATACGCCAAAGACGACAGAGACAACAATCGCTAAACCCAGTAGTTCTCTAATAAAGTGCTTGTATGCCATGATACTAATTCCTTCTAGCAATAAGTCATACTAACTTACGCTCATAAGAAAGAAGCCAGCTTGACTATCATCAAACTCCCCTCATCACAGTTAAGAACTTAGTTTTATAAAAAAGGACTTGTATATAGCACCATTGAAGATTGACCTCTCTATCACAATACAATGACATCATTTCTCGACTTTGAGACTAGCCTTTTACATTTATCAGCAGTGTAAACAAGAGGTCATAATGAAAAAATATACCTATCCTTTACTTGCTATCTCAGGTGGTCTTTTATTGACGGGCTGCGGTAGCGACGACTCTTCATCCGATACAGAAGCAGCCACTTTTTCTCTCAGCATTTCCGATGCTCCTGTCGACGATGCCAACAAAGTCGTTTTAGCGTTTCAAGATGTTGTCCTTGTACCATTTGACCCTGAAACTGGCGAGCAAACTGGAGAACACATTCTGTTAGATGCTAGTGACAATGGAGCACTACACCAAGTTGATCTAATGGAATATCAGGGAAGCAACGCTAAAACGATCATTCACGAACAGGACATTGCTCCTGGTGATTATGCTATGTGTGTGTACGCTAAAGACGGCAAACAATTAAACGATACAACACTGTCATACGTAGAGAAGACAGACGGCAATATCAAAGGCTTAGTTGTACCTAGCCGAGGCAGCTGTTTTGGTTTTAAACCAGATACGAGCGATCAAGGTCGCTTAAAGTTTTCGCAAAAAGGTCAGTATGTAAAAGTTCATACTGGTCATAATAGCTATGTTGTCGAGTTTGACTTACGCAAAGGTCTGGCGGATCCAACAGGCAAAGATTACATGAACATGAACTCTAATGCGGTAAGCTTAGTAAACGCATCAGAATCAGGTCATATTAGTGGTGAAGTCAGTGAAATTCAGTATCAAGCGTGTGAAGCAGACAGTGCAGCATCAAATGCAATAAATGACGTTCCTGCCGTTCACTCTGTTTACCTATATGCAGGTTCAATGGATAGCTCAACCATGGGCGATATGGGTGCGACAGATCCACTCAACGCGCCAGTTGCGGTAGCTAACGTGAATGAATCGCAAGACGAAGAAGGTAATACAACCTACAGCTACGAGTTTGGTTACATCGGCCCGGGTACTTACAGCATTGGCTACACATGTACTGCGTATATTGATACGCCAGACGCTCATGAAACTTCAGAAGACGGTTTCTTGATTTACCAGCATTACACGCCAGTTGATGTTGTCGAGGCAGAGCTGACAACTCAGGACATTAATCCAATTCTTTAAGTCACCACATTAAAAAAGCCGCTCGTACTGAGCGGCTTTTTACTTAGTCAGAAAGGTAATATTGCACCGTCGATACCACTCGTACTTTCTTAATGTAAGGCGTGTTGCTGTCTCGGTCATAAATCGAGAACTGCCCTTGAGTTGCACGTTTGATCTTACCCAGTGAACTTTGTGAGTCTTTCGCAAATTTCTCAGCCACTTCACGCGCATTCTTAGTCGCTTCTTCGATCATGTCTGGCTTCACATCATTCAGCTTAGTAAAGCTGTACTCAACACGATTTGCATAAGGATCTTGGTTAAGCAAAACACCTTGTTTTCCTAGCTCACCTATTTCATTGATTGCCGCTCGAACAACATCAACACTCTGGCTGTAAACCGTAACGGTTCGCGAGGCCAAATAACGATACTCAATGTCTTGCTCGCTCCCATATTGCTGTGCTTTTCTGTCAATGACCGCTGGGGAAGAAAGGGAAACGCTGGTTTCAGGAAGCCCTTTGGCACTTAGAAAGTCCAAAATCAAACGGGTTTGCTGGTCAATTTCATCAAACATGGCCCCCATATCATTACTCGCTAGAGTAAATTGAATCGGCCAAATCACCGTATCAGCAGGATACTCACGCTCCGACAAACCTTTTACTGTCACGACTCTTTCATAGGCTCGGTATTTCACCGCCGTCTGCTGCATAAAATAGCCAAGGATGCCAAGACCAAGTATCAAACTTAGCCCAATCCAAAGTGCTGCTTTATTGGAAACTCGTTCCATTATTTCCCCCTGATAAATATCAACTTAGCTTAATCTTTGTTCTAGATAAGATAGCCTATCTATTATTTTAAGAGGGAGACATAACGCGAGTTTTGATTCATAGCACAGTGATATACCGTTTTCTTTAGTCAATAAAGCTTCATTGGTTTGTCACCAAAGGCTCATGCTTTTGCCTCTTAACTGTCATCTGTAATTTCTACTATCCAATCAGCAACTTGTACGCTGAGGTAAATATGGATAGTTCAACCCCTTTTCGTCTCCCTCGTAAAACGCCGTTTGGCATTGGTGAAAACGTTGCTGAATGGGCAACCGGTTTAAACCAACTTGATAAGTTCTACGCCCAACGCCCCGTTAATGCCGATACCAAAACTTTTCTCCGCTTCACGCTGGATATCTTAGGTATCGATTATCGCATTACTCATGGTTCACTCGACTCAGTACCTAAACAAGGTGCTACCGTCATTGTGGCGAACCACCCGCTTGGTTGTGTGGAAGGCGTCATCTTGGCCGAACTCTTGTTGATGGTACGAGACGATATCCAAATTCTAGCCAATCAATACCTGAAAACCGTGCCGGAGTTAGATCAGCTCTTCATTGGTGTCGATGTGTTTGAAGGCAAAGACGCCGTCAAATCGAATATGAAGGCCCTCAGAGCGGCTAATAAACACCTAGCAAGTGGCGGCTTATTGCTTGTCTTTCCTGCCGGTGAGGTTTCCCAGTTAGTCGATGCCAAACAGCAACGCTTGGAAGATAAAGCGTGGAGTCGAAGCGTAAGTAGCCTAATCCGCAAAAACAAAGCAACGACAGTTCCAGTATTCATCAGTGGTCAGAACTCGAAACGCTTCTATATGGCAGGGAAAATCCATCCACTTTTGCGCACCCTACTGCTCGGGCGGGAGCTACTGAACAAACAGGCGCAAACCATCAACTTATCCTTTGGCCAAGCGATAAAATTTAAAGAGCTGAACACACTTAGCGATGATCAAGTGGTGAACTATTTGCGGCTCAACACTTACTTACTCAATCGTGAAATCCAATCGGTGGAGCCCTCTTCCTCATCAGAACGGCTCTCACCAATAGCGGCAGGGTTACCCGTAGGCGAATTGCTTGAAGAACTGAACAACTTACCAAAAGAGTCCAAGCTGCTAACAAGTGGTGAGTTCGATGTCTACTGCGCGGAGTCGCAGAATATCCCTTCCCTACTGCATGAAATTGGTCGCCTACGTGAGCTCAATTTCCGACAAGTTGGCGAAGGGACGGGACTAGCAATAGACATTGACCATTTCGATCATGATTACCTGCATCTGTTTGTGTGGGACAGAGAGAATCAATGCTTGGTGGGCGCGTATCGTTTAGGTCTGGTTGATCAACTGATTGAAAAGCGCGGCGTAGCAGGTCTGTATTCACGAACGTTGTTTAACTATGACCAACGCTTTATCGACCAAATGGGTAAATCCATTGAGATGGGGCGCTCTGTGATTGCACAGCAATATCAAAAGAGCATGAGCGCGCTACTGCTGCTGTGGAAAGGCATCGCAACGTTCGTTCATCAAAACCCAGATTACACTCACCTATTTGGTCCGGTAAGCATTAGCAACGATTATAGCGATACTGCACGTCAATTACTGGCTCAATCAATGACACTGCACCACTACGACAACAATTGCGCAGAGTACGTCACACCTTCTAACCCACTTCCTGAGCACCACCGTGACTGGAACACCAGCATGCTCACTGCTCTGGGTGATTTACAGCTATTGTCACGTGTCATTGCCAGAATCGATGAAGGGAAAGGAGTGCCCGTTTTGCTGCGTCAGTACTTAAGCCTCAATGGCAAGCTGGTATGCTTCAACGTCGACCCTGCATTCAATAACGCTCTAGATGGATTGATTATGGTGGATTTGCGCGATGTTCAAGAAAAGACGTTGGCAAGGTATATGGGACGCGAGCAAGCTCATGACTACCTCGTCTATCATACTAATAGCAACGATGATTAAGAACAGTGATTAAGTAGAGAGTTGGGAATCACAAGAAGAACCGTGTGGCGACTCTCTTTATTTACTCTTTCATCAACTAATTAGGCGTACTCCGTGAAGTGCGCCGAAAAGAATCTTATAGATACAATCTATCGAAAGATCTAGATAGCATTTATCTCACCAATTCCGTCACAAACTTTCACAAAAAACAAAAACAGATCCAAGTCACACTTTAAATCCACCACAACTCAACACAAAACGTGACATTGATCATTACAAGTATTTAATTCGAATTTCAAAAAAAATTAAAAGCGATCAAAGTCACAAGGTATTTTAATTTTAAATTTGTCAGAAGATCGGATTGATCACTAAGATTTTCATTGACAGATTTGAAAGTGGTTTTTTGTTATTAAGTTACAAGTTAATAAGTTGAACTTGGTCACTTAAAAACCGTTTCTCAGCCTAAGAAATGCGGGCGTAGATCACAAAAAACCCGTTGTCAGTTCCAATTGGAAAATGTGTGGTAAATTGATTGGGTACTAAGCAATCAAACAAACGGTTTTGGCGAACCGTTTACTACAACAAGATTCATCAGAACATCGAACGGGGAATTGTTATGATATCACCAGATGCCAAGATCAAGATACAAAATTTTGGTCGTTTTCTGTCAAACATGGTAATGCCAAACATCGGCGCGTTTATCGCGTGGGGCTTTATCACTGCTCTATTTATCCCAACTGGATGGCTACCAAACGAAACGTTAGCCTCTATGGTTGGCCCAATGATTACCTACTTGCTGCCACTACTTATCGGTTACACCGGTGGTAAATTAGTTGGTGGCGATCGTGGTGCGGTAGTCGGTGCAATCACAACAATGGGTGTGATTGTCGGCACAGACATCCCAATGTTTATGGGGGCAATGATGGTCGGCCCAATGGGCGGCTGGGCTATCAAGAAATTCGATAACTACATCGATGGTAAAGTAAAAAGTGGCTTCGAGATGTTGGTTAACAACTTCTCTGCGGGCATCATCGGCATGCTATGTGCGATCCTTGCCTTCATCTTTATCGGTCCATTCGTAAAAATTCTTTCTGGTGGCTTGGCGGCTGGCGTTAACTTCCTAGTTTCTGCTCACCTACTACCACTGACTTCAATCTTCGTTGAACCTGCGAAGATCCTGTTCCTAAACAATGCGATCAACCACGGTATTTTCTCTCCACTGGGTATCCAACAAGCGTCTGAGACAGGTCAATCTATCTTCTTCCTAATCGAAGCGAACCCAGGTCCTGGTCTAGGTATCTTGCTGGCTTACATGGTGTTTGGTAAAGGAACGGCTCGTCAAACTGCCGGTGGTGCATCAATCATCCACTTCTTCGGCGGTATCCACGAAATTTACTTCCCATACATTCTAATGAACCCTCGCCTAATCCTAGCAGCTATTGCAGGTGGTATGACTGGCGTATTCGTTCTAACAATGTTTAACGCAGGTATCGTTTCTCCAGCATCACCAGGTTCAATCTTTGCAATCTTGTTGATGACTCAGAAAGGCTCAATCGTTGGTGTTCTAGCGTCTATCGCAGCAGCAACAGGCGTGTCATTCGCCGTAGCAGCACTGCTAATGAAGACTCAAACGTCAACAGAAGAAGACGGTGATGAAGCAGCACTAGAAAAAGCAACATCACAAATGAAAGACATGAAATCTGCATCTAAAAACGATGCGGTGGTAAACAACCAAAGCAAAGGTGACGTAGACCTAGCGACAGTACAAAGCATCATTGTCGCTTGTGATGCGGGCATGGGCTCGAGTGCAATGGGCGCGAGCATGCTACGCAAAAAGGTTCAAGACGCAGGTCTGAACATCCACGTAACCAACCTTGCCATTAACAGCTTACCAGAGAGTGCAGATATCGTGATTACTCATAAAGACTTAACGGATCGTGCACGTAAGCATGCTCCAAACGCACACCACATTTCATTGACTAACTTCCTAGACAGCGAGATGTACAACCAGCTAGTCACCAAACTACTAGCAGCACAAAACCAATCCGCAGCCAATGACGACCAAATGGTAAAAGTGTCGCTCGTGGCAGCAAACGACGACAACTTCGAACCACAGCAAACGTCGGTGTTCCAAATCCAGCGTGAAAATATTCACCTAGGTTTGAAAGCTGCCAACAAAGAAGAAGCGATTCGCTTCGCGGGCAACAAGTTGGTCGAACTTGGCTACGCAGAACCAGAATACGTAGACGCGATGTTTGAGCGTGAAGCATTGGTTCCAACTTACCTAGGCGAATCTATCGCAGTGCCTCACGGCACGGTAGAAGCGAAAGACCGCGTGAAGAAAACCGGCATTGTAATCTGCCAATACCCATCGGGTATCCAATTTACTGAAGACGACGATGATGTAGCGAAACTGGTTATCGGCATTGCCGCTAAGAACGATGAGCACATCCAGGTGATCACCACCATTACGAACGCGCTCGATGAGCCGGAGGCAATTGAGAAGCTAACCAGCACCAACGATGTGGAAGAGATTCTAAACATCCTTGGCGGTCAACAAGCGGCTTAATTACCCCTTTAATTTGCTCCTGAGGCAAATGAGGTCAGCTGTCACCCCCTATGCGGTTGGCCTCCCCCTAGTTTCGTAAGTCAACATTTTAGACATTGGTAGGTAAGAATTATGAAAAACGCAGTTCATTTTGGCGCAGGTAACATTGGTCGTGGCTTCATCGGAAAACTCTTAGCAGATGCAGAAGTCGAGGTCACATTTGCAGACGTTGACGCTCCACTCGTCGACCAACTGAGTCACAAGCAAGAATACAAAGTAAAAGTGGTCGGTACTGAGTGCCAAATCGACACAGTAACTCACGTCACCGCGGTAAACTCAGCCAGTAAAGATGTCATTGACCGCATTGTAAAAACCGACTTGGTCACAACAGCGGTTGGCCCTAACGTACTGGACATCATTGCAAAAACCATCGCTACCGGCATTGCTAAGCGCTTTGCAGTAGGTAACGATAAGCCATTGAACATCATCGCGTGTGAAAACATGGTTCGTGGCACCACACACCTAAAAGGTGAAGTGTACAAACACTTGGATGAATCATTGCACGCGAAAGCAGACGAATTGGTTGGCTTTGTCGATTCAGCGGTAGACCGCATCGTGCCACCAGCAGAAGCAGCGAACGATGACCCACTAGAAGTGACGGTAGAGAGCTTTAGCGAATGGATTGTGGATGAGCAGCAATTCAAGGGCGAAATCCCTGACATAGCTGGCATGGAAAGAACCAACAACCTAATGGCATTCGTAGAACGCAAGCTATTCACTCTCAATACAGGCCACTGCATTACCGCTTACCTAGGTTGCTTGAAAGGCCATCGCACCATTCGTGAAGCAATTGAAGACCCTAGCATTCACGCTGAAGTAAAACAGGCGATGCAAGAGAGTGGTGAAGTGCTGATCAAACGCTACGGCTTCGACCGTGACATGCACAACGCCTACATCGAGAAGATTTTAGGACGCTTTGCCAACCCATACTTAGTGGATGAGGTGGATCGCGTAGGTCGTCAACCAATTCGAAAATTGGGTGCAAACGATAGATTAGTGAAGCCTTTACTCGGTACAATTGAGTATGGCACTGAAAATCAAACACTTTTGAAAGGCATTGCCGCTGCGTTGAAGTACACTAACGACACTGACCCACAAGCCGTAGAGCTACAAAACTCATTAAAAGAAGTGGGAGTGAAGAAGACGCTAGCGACATACACAGGTCTTGCAGAAGACAGCGATGAAGTGGCTCAAATCGAGACACTTTACAACCAACTTTGATTTACCTAGGGGAGCTCGGCTCCCCTTCTATGTCCTTCTCTGCTTGAAGAGTTGGGATAGCTAATAATTAGAAATGTATTCAGTATATGGCAGATAACATCAACGAAACCGAGATCATTGAGCGATTAAACAGCGCACCATCGGTACGAGGCTTTTTCATTGCAGCAGTCGACGTTTTTAACGATTCGATCGACGGGTTGGTGCAAAGAATCTTTCGTAAAGATAACTTCGCTGTTCAATCAGTTGTCGGTCCGCTGCTACAAGACTCTGGACCGCTGGGCGATCTGTCTGTTCGTTTGAAGTTATTGTTTGGCTTGGGAGTGCTCCCCGATGACATTTACCACGACATCGAAGACATCATCAAACTCAAAAACCAACTCAATAGTGACGCTTCAGATTACGAATTCACTGACCCGAATATTCTAGAACCAATTAAGAAACTGCACTTGGTGAAGAAAATGGGCATGGTACAACTGGAAGTCAGCGAACCAGATGACGACATCGACCTTGAGTTTTATCAGCTACAACTGCAACGTCAACAACAAATCATTAAGTCAGGGCTCTCACTTGCCATTGTCGAGATTTGCAATGAGCTCGGCAAAGACAGCCCTTTTTAATCGAAAAACTGGCACGGAAGCCTCCTCAACTCGCCCCTCTTTTTGCACATTCTTCTATACAACGTGCGTGAAAGCCATCACAGTCCATATTCCGATGTCTCTGTAACATCAGACCAATCTATCGCTAGTATTGAAACGGTATCGCATGCTTTCAATCGAAGACACTAAAACTAAGTGGGAGTTTTTCCAGAAACACCACTGGGTATCTCCAGAATTTTCCCGCACTCCCGTCCTCGAGTCGTGGGAGCGTTGCATAAAGCAATGCAGCCCTTACACCTGGTCAAAACCACATATTGCCTCTGGATTTACCTTCTCATCTCTAATGAAGCGCAATGAACATCTCATCGAATGCGCCACGACCGTACTTGAAGATACGTACGATATGCTTGGTGACGAAGACCTGGTATTGATGGTAACCGATGGCAACGGCTGTATTCTCTCCACCGTCGGGCACGACTCTATGCGACAAGAGATGCAAGCACTCGGCATAAAACAAGGCTGCTTTCTCTCCGAAGGAAAGATAGGCACAAATGCAGTCAATCTCTGTATCAATACTCATATCCCGTGTGAAGTTTTTGCTGCCGAACATTTCAATCGCCACTTGCACTCTTATGCCTCTGTAGCGGCGCCTGTTTTCGACCAATTTGGCAAATTACGCGGTACAACATGCCTTTTCAGAAAAGCGGAAAGCTATAAGAAAGAAGACTTAGTCATCATCGCGTCGAGCGCGAAAGAAGTCAGCTTGCAAATCCACATTCAGTCGGAACAAGAAAACATGAACCGCCTCACTTGTGCGCATAACGCAACGTTAGAGTGCATGGATGACGGCCTTCTGGCCTGGGATGAAGAGAGCCGTATAACCATGGTAAATCACCAGTCCGAGCGCTTGTTAAACATTGAAGCCAGTCAGGTCTTGGATAAAGAAGTCTTTTCTGTTTTGCGCTTCCCACCGAATGTCCTTACTAGTATTGAGTCAGGTGCGAGCATAAACCGTAAACTCACAACGGTAGAGGTTCGTGGCGAGTTTGTTGAGGCGATCATCACCTTGCGTCCACTCAATGACGGCACACACTTATTGTTCTTGCACCCTATCGATAAAATTCGCGAACTTGCTCAACAACAAATAGGTGGCAGTGCGCGCTATACGTTCAGCACTTTGCCCGTCATTTCACGAAAAATGAAGCATGTCATTACCGTGGCAAAACGGGCCATAAAGTCCAAATCACCGATTCTAATTACGGGTGAAGAAGGTGTAGGAAAAGCCACTCTCGCCATGGCGATTCATAACGAAAGCACCTACAAAGAAGGGCCGTTCATTACGCTCAACTGCCGCTCCATCAATACAGAGCAACTGGTCAAAGAAACCCTGGGGTATGACGAAGGGCAAGGCATGCCTTCAAAGTTTGAGCTCGCCCATGGCGGTACGCTCTTTTTAGAAAAGGTGGAATATCTGTCGCCCGATTTACAAGCCGTGCTACTTAAGTTGTTAAAAACTGGGCTCGTCAGCCGCAGCGACAGTTTGCGATTGATCCCCGTAGACTTTCAACTTATCACGAGCACCGCTTCAGAGATCAGCGAGTATGTCACTCAACGCTCATTTGGTCGGCAACTTTATTATGAAATCTCCTCGAACGAGCTGCATATTCCGCCACTACGAAAGCGTAAAGAAGACATTGAATTTCTCGTCCAGCAGCTTATCAGCCATTATGAACGCCGCCACAATGTGACGATCTCGATAGAGCCAGTCGCACTGGAAGCGTTGATGAATTTTCGTTGGTCAGGCAACAACTCTGAATTAAGAAATCGAACTGAGCGAATTTTGCTTAACCGCAGTTCCAACTTAATCAAGCTGAACGATATTCCTGAAGACATTAAACTGAATTCTCGCCATACCGCAGAAAATACGCCAGTAATCACGTTAGAAGAAGCCGAGAGAAGAGCGATTGTTCAGGCTTGGAATCAGTGTGATGGCAAAATGCATGATATGGCGAAAGCATTGCAAATTGGCCGCACGACCTTATGGAGAAAAATTAATAAGTTTGGGCTGCAGGAGCAAATGAAGCTGTATTAAGTCGTGAATTGGAGTTCCTATAACAAAAGTAAAACCGGCGTAAGCACGCCGGTATAGATGTACTAACGATACGGTTTCGATTAAACATCGACAGACAGCTGACGAATCTGCGCTTTTAGTCCCGGGAGCATACTCGAACTGGCGCTGAATTTTCGCAACCCCACGCGAAGCAATGTTTCTGTGGCATTTGGATCGCCAGCCATCTCACCACACATACTAACCGGTATGCCCGCGCGATCGCCTGCTGCACACGTGAGCTCAATGGCTTTTAGTACCGATGGTTCAAAGTAGTTCACCAATTCAGCAACAGCGGCGTTACCTCGATCGGCGGCCATAACATATTGAGTCAAATCATTGGTGCCGATAGAGAAAAAGTCGACTTCTTGGGCTAACGCATCAGCATTTAATACCGCGGCTGGCACCTCAATCATAATACCAACGGGCAAATGAGTCGCATCCAAGCCGAGTTGGTTTGCTTGATGCGCCAACAGCGCTTTTACTTTTCTCACTTCTTCAACCTGAGCCACCATCGGTATCATCAATTGAATATTCGGTTGCTCGTGAAAGGCTCTCAGAATGGCTCGAAGTTGAGCGGTAAACAATGACTCATGTTGAAGGCACAACCGCACCCCTCTCAAACCTAAAAATGGATTATCTTCTGCTGGCATAGGATAAGCGGCTAAAGGCTTATCACCGCCAACATCTAGACTACGAATCGTAAGTGGCTTATCACCAAGTGCGGCAGCAATATCACGATACACTTGGTATTGCGCTTCCTCAGTCGGCAACTCATCACTGTTTTGAAATAGAAACTCAGTCCGGAATAGACCAACGCCCTCAGCTCCTGATGTTAGTGCATCATCAATATCTTTCGGTCCACCAATATTGGCGAATACTGGAATATAGACACCATCACAGGTGACTGCGGCTTGCTGAGCACTCGCTAGTGTACTTTGTCGGGTGCTTTGCCACTCAATTTGCTGAGCTTCTAATTCCTGCTGTACGGCATCTGAAGGAGAGAACCATAAATGCCCTCGGAAGCCATCAATAGTCACCACTTGACCAGCACGCACAGCATCAAGGCAGCCCTGAGCTTTAACGATGGCAGGAATACCCATCGCACGAGCAAGAATCGCACTGTGAGAGGTTTTCCCTCCCTCACTCAAACAGATACCAAGCACTTTCGATTTATCAAGCCCAGCCACATCAGAAGGCATCAGGTCGCGGCCCAACAAAATACTCGGTTCCTGAATGTCGATGGCATTAGGCGTTACGCCTGTCATTTCGACCATAACTTGGCGTGCGATATCATGGACATCTGCTTCGCGTTCCCGCATGTACTGACTTTCTGCCTGGCGAAACTCTTCGGCCAACGCTTGCAGTGATTCTACCCAAGCTTGCTCGGCTATCATGCCCGTTTGAATTCGCGACTCGACCGATGCCCATAATTCTGGGTCACTGAGCATCATGCTATGAGCGGAAAATATTTCCCCTTTCGGCTGCTTCGCTTGCTCCTGCAAATGTTGAACAACCACGCCTATCGCACGCTTAGCCCGTTCAATTTCATCTTGTTCACTTTGGAAATCACGTTCAGGCACTGCTGGCATTTCATGAGTAAAAAGGACAGCAGGAGCAGTAGCGATACCGTCATTGACTCGAATACCAACAACAGCACCTTCAATCTGACTTGAGGCCATGCCATCGAGCAGAGTATCTGAACTTTCTTCAGGTTCGATAATGCCTTGCTCAACCGCCTCTTTTTCTCCGAAGTGCTCATAAGCTAAGGCTTCAAATGCCTTGATTGCTTCACTGGATTGAGAGCCGAGTGCGCACAGCGTGATCGTCTCTTGGCTACGAACGCCAAGTTTCGCAATGCTGTTTAAGCTTTTCGCGTTCACACGGAGCTCGCCTTTTTTCAACCATAATTGGCAGTCAAAAGGCGCGAGTGCACCAACAATGGCCGCAGCGGGACGAGCATGTAATCCATGCGGATTTTGCACTACCCAATCAAATGTCCATTCTTGCTCAAAGCTCTCTGATACTGGCGCTATCTCAGCGGATGTTAGTGGCTGATCACCAAGGTGCTCTTGTTTTACGCTTAACGCATTCTGTGCCTCTTCGACTACCGTCGATAAAGGCAGTCCGGCGGCGGCAGCCACCGACGCCGCCATGGTTCCTTCAACAATAGGGGCCGAGATAAGGGTGACATTTTCCCTCACATGATCATCAATCAGATCCAGAGCCATTTCCGTGCTAAGCAACGCGCTGCCAAGATCCATCAATACAACAACCCCTTGTTGATCTTGTACCTGCTCAATCGCTTCCATCACGGCAATGGCATCGGTTCCGATCGGGTTCTCTGGATCATCAACCCCAGCCGCAATCGCAAGCTTGGCTTTGCCTTGCGTCATTTGGGTGGCAAGCTCGGCCACCCCTTCTGCAAGGCGACGACTATGAGATACAACTACAATTCCCACCATCTTAATTACCTGCTATTGCCTGCTGTAGTGCTTTAATCATTAACAAAGAAGAGGTTGCGCCGGGGTCTTGGTGACCAATACTACGTTCACCTAAATAGCTTGCTCGCCCTTTTTTCGCCAACATTTCAATCGTGGCAACCGCATTTGTTTCTGCTAGCTCAACCATTTCATTCAATAAATGGTCAGCGCTCATGCCATTTTCTAACGACGCCTTCACGCTAACCAAAACGGGTAACCAAACATCACACATGGTTTTATCACCCAGTTCCGCTTTACCACGAGACACCACGCCATCCACACCGCTTTTTAGTGCATCAACCAACTCTTCAAACGTTAGTTGCTCTCGAGTTCCGACAGCGGCAGCCGTGCGAATAAACAGCGTGCCATACAGCGGGCCACTTGCCCCACCGACACTAGAAAGCAAGGTCATGCCCGTATTCTTGAGAATGCTGCCGATATTTTGGTCCGCAAATTGCGGCAGTTTTTCAGCAACTTTTTTAAAGCCTCGGTTCATATTGAGACCATGGTCTGCGTCACCAATATCACGATCAAGGTCGGTCAGAAAATCTTGATTCTCTTGATACGTTTTCGCACATAACTCTAACCAGTGAACGATATGTTGTTTTTCAATTTGCATGTTTGATCCCCCCTGTTACCACTTGATTGCAGCCGTATCGACAGGAGCATCAAACAGCTCCAACATCTCTTTATCTGCTTTCAGCAACGTAATGGAAACGCCTTCCATATCAAGTGACGTACAAAAGTTACCAACCATATTACGCACGATACGGAACCCTGCTTGCTCGCAGTTATGAGCCAGACGGCGGTACACTCCGTAAAGCTCTGAAGTTGGCGTACCACCCATACCATTCACCATCACGATGTAGTCGTGTTCAGCGGCGAAAGGCTCAATGCTGGATTCCACTTCATCCCATTCACCTTCGTCACGATTCCAAATACGCAATGTGCGCTGATAAGGTGTGTTTTCAGCAACTTCAGCAAACATTTCATCCACTAACGTATCGACATCGGTGTATTTCACTCGCTTGATACCTGGTTCACCATGGATACCAACACCAAACTCCACTTCATCATCTTCCAGAACAAAAGATGGTTTACCTGCTGCGGGTACAACACAAGCATTAAGCGCCACGCCAAATGAACGACAGTGGTTATTAACGCGACGAGCCAGCGCTTCACATTGCTCCAACGAATAACCTTTGTTCGCGGCAGCCCCAACTAACTTTTCAACCAATACCGTTCCAGCAACGCCACGGCGACCAGCGGTGTATAGGCTGTCTTTGACTGCAACATCGTCATCCACCAACACCGACCCAACTTTGATACCATCGGTATGAAGCAGCTCCACAGCCGTTTCAAAGTTCAACACATCACCGGTGTAGTTTTTAATGATAAACAGCACGCCCTCACCGGTATTCACTTGGTTGCCACATTCGTACATTTGATCAGGCGTAGGTGAAGTAAATACCTCTCCTGGGCAGGCGCCTGTCAGCATGCCTTTACCAATAAAACCTGCGTGCAAAGGTTCATGACCACAGCCACCACCAGAAACCAGTGCCACTTGCCCCGGAGTTTCCTCATGCCACATGTAACGAGGTTCGTAGTTCGCTTTTAGCTCAGGGCGGGACAATGCCAGACCTTCCATTTGCTGCAATACAACATCATCAACTTGGTTAATTAACTTTTTCATCGTTCTATCTCATTCCATTTATATTTTTATGTAGGGTATGAATTCATCTTAAACAGAGAAAAAGCGTGCTCAACAAAAATCAATCTGTTTCATATTGAAACAAAAACTTCGGCATTTTTGTTTCAATATGAAACGTAAAACGACAAATTGTCCTGAATAGTGATCGTCGCCATAAAGCATGCTGATGCTTATTACTTCTGACAGTCGGTTTGACACAGAGGTCATAAAAGCATGGAACAAAACCAGAGATATCCTTCACCACTTACCACACCAAACCTAATATAAACCTTATCCCTACAATGGATATTCATTGCAGTCCAAAACACACATAAAAAAGGTTAAAGGTTTGAATTATGGACAAAATTATTATCAGCCCAAGCAAATACGTCCAAGGTGAACAAGTACTTACATCTATCGCTCACTATGTGAAAACATTGGGTGAACGTCCGTTAGTAATTGCCGATGAGTTCGTGACTAACCTGGTTGGTGATGACGTCAAGCAAAGCTTTGCTGACGAAAAGCTTCCACTCACTATGAACATTTTTGGTGGCGAATGTTCGCGCGTTGAGATTGAACGCATCACGGACATTTGTGCGACTCAAAAACATGATGTCATTGTCGGTATTGGTGGCGGTAAAACGTTAGATACAGCAAAGGCCGTTGCGTTTTACACCAAAATTCCTGTCGTGGTGGTTCCTACGATTGCCTCGACTGATGCGCCAACCTCTGCTCTTGCGGTGATATACACACCAGAAGGTGAATTTGCGGAATACTTGATGATCCCTAAAAACCCAGACATGGTCATCATGGATACATCAGTCATCGCCAAAGCCCCTGTTCGCCTACTGGTATCGGGGATGGGTGACGCGCTTTCCACCTACTTTGAAGCCAGAGCCAACATGACCTCTGGTAAGGCAACAATGGCTGGTGGTTTAGCGACACGTTCAGCGCAAGCTCTTGCGAAACTTTGCTATGAAACCTTGCTTGAAGATGGTTTAAAAGCAAAAGCTGCGGTAGAAAATGGTGTGAGCACCAAAGCGGTAGAAAATATTATTGAAGCCAATACATACCTAAGCGGTATCGGTTTTGAAAGCAGTGGCCTGGCAGGTGCTCACGCTATTCATAACGGCCTAACTAAGCTTGAAGAGTGTCATCATCTCTATCATGGTGAGAAAGTCGCGTTCGGCACACTTGTTCAATTGGTGCTAGAAAACGCAGCGATGGAAGAGATTAATACGGTTCTCGCCTTCTGCCGCTCTGTAGGTCTACCAACCAACTTATTTGATATGGGCGTTAAAGAGCTTAATCACGCTAAGTTGCGCGAGGTCGCCGAAGCTTCAACGGCCGAGGGAGAAACCATCCACAATATGCCATTCCCAGTGACGGCAGAAAATGTCTACTCTGCAATTCTAACCGCTCACCAGTTGGGTCAATAACTCACCCCCTTAAAGTGGGCTTAAATAAAAAAGCGGCACATACTCTCGCATGTGCCGCTTGGATTTTTGCTGTTAAGCGTAATTACTCAACCGTTACCGCTTTCGCCAGGTTACGTGGTTGGTCTACGTCCGTACCTTTGATCAGTGCTACGTAGTAAGACAGTAACTGCATTGGGATGGTGTAGTAGATCGCCGCCGTGATTTCACTAACGTGAGGCATTGTGATGATCTTCATTGTTTCATCGCCTTCGAAGCCTGCGTCTGCATCTGCGAATACGTATAGAAGGCCGCCACGCGCACGCACTTCTTCAACGTTTGATTTTAGCTTTTCAAGTAGGTCGTTGCTTGGTGCAACCACAACAACTGGCATGTCAGCATCAATTAGAGCCAGAGGACCGTGTTTCAGTTCACCCGCCGCGTACGCTTCTGCGTGGATGTACGAGATCTCTTTCAGTTTTAGAGACGCTTCCATCGCGATTGGGTAGAACTCGCCACGGCCTAGGAACAATGTGTGGTGCTTGTCTGCAAAATCCGTTGCTAGTGCTTCAATTTCTTTCTCGAAAGAAAGTGCCGCGTTGATTTGCTTAGGAAGTGCGTGTAGCGCTTCAACAATCTCTTTTTCTTTCTCTTTGCTGATGCGACCTTGCTCTTTACCCAGTGCCGTTACCAACATAAGTAGTGCAGAAAGTTGAGTCGTGAACGCTTTAGTTGAAGCCACACCGATTTCAACACCAGCGCGAGTCATGAATGCAAAATCTGATTCACGAACCAAAGAGGAACCCGCTACGTTACAGATGGTCATCGCCGCCATGTAACCTTTCTCTTTTGCTAGGCGAAGTGCTGCTAGGGTATCAGCGGTTTCACCAGACTGAGACAACGTGATCAATAGGCTGTTTGGACGAGTCACAAACTTGCGGTAACGGAACTCAGACGCGATTTCTACATCACAGCTAACGCCAGCAATGTCTTCAAACCAGTAACGTGCCGTCATACCTGCGTTGTAAGACGTACCACACGCGACGATTTGTACGTGTTCTACTTTGCTTAGAATGTCTGCCGCGTGCACACCGATCGCGTCTGTCACAACAGAGTCTGCCGTGATACGACCTTCCATTGTGTTGATCAACGCTTTAGGTTGCTCATAGATTTCTTTTTGCATGAAGTGACGGTATTGGCCTTTATCACCTGCATCATGCTCTGCATTAGATTCAACAATTTCACGCTCAACTGGCTCACCCGTTGCATCAAACACAGTGACTTCACGGCGAGTAATTTCTGCTACGTCCCCTTCTTCTAGGTACATGAAACGGCGCGTAACGTTGAGTAATGCAAGTTGGTCAGACGCTAGGAAGTTTTCACCCACACCAAAACCGATCACGATCGGGCTGCCTGAACGCGCTACTACGATGCGTGAAGGATCTTTGCGATCCAACGCTACCGTGCCGTATGCGCCTTCAAGTTGTTTTGCTGTTTTTTGTACCGCTTCTAATAGCGTTTCTGAAGTACGAAGTTCCCACTCAACCATGTGTGCGATAACTTCTGTATCCGTTTGCGATTCAAACACGTAGCCACGAGATTGAAGCAGCTCACGCAGCTCTTCATGGTTTTCGATGATGCCGTTATGGACCACTGCGATATCACCAGACATGTGTGGGTGAGCATTGATTTCAGAAGGTTCACCGTGCGTCGCCCAACGAGTGTGCGCAATACCAGTTCCGCCGATCACTTTTGCTTCTTCTACTGCATCAGCCAATTCTTGTACTTTACCCAAGCGACGAACGCGCGTTAGGTTTGATTCGCCATCAACAACCGCAACGCCAGCAGAGTCGTAACCGCGGTACTCTAAGCGGCGTAGACCTTCAACCAAAATTTCTGCAACATCTCGTTGTGCTACTGCACCTACGATTCCACACATGTGTTTATCTCCGTTTGTAGTTTTGTTCTTCCCTAGCCATGATTTCAAATAGAGGCAGCAAGCAAAGGCCTTTATCCAGAGGGAAGTAAAATATGAAACTGATTACATTATTAGGCGCAAATGACTTTCACGCCATGTTGTTCAATCTGTACTTTATGCTCTGCTTGGATATCTGCATCGGTCACCAACACATCAACTTGATGCCAAGCGAGCTCTAAGTTTGGGATCTTACGGCCGACTTTTTCGGACTCGATCATTACGATCACTTCACGTGACGCTTCTGCCATTACCTTACTTAAGCCAACCAATTCATTAAATGTCGTGGTTCCACGCTCGAGATCGATGCCATCCGCACCGATGAATAGTTGGTCAAAGTCGTAAGCTCGTAATACAGATTCGGCTACTTTGCCTTGAAAGGACTCTGAGTGCGTATCCCAAGTACCGCCAGTCATCAGCAGTGTCGGTTCGCTCTCTAATTCATTTAGGGCGTTAGCAACATGCAACGAGTTGGTCATGACCACTAAGCCACGTTTGTCATTCAACTGTTGAATCAGCGCGGCAGTCGTGCTGCCACTGTCGATCACGATGCGATTATGATCGCGAATCAATGATGCTGCTGCTTTTGCTAAGCTTAACTTTCGAGTCGAAACATTAGCGCCCAATTCTTCGTGAATGACTTCCTTTGGGATAGCAATCGCACCGCCATAGCGGCGTAGAAGTTGGCCGTTTTTCTCTAAAGAAGCTAAATCCTTTCTAATCGTGACCTCTGAGGTTTCGAATTTCTGAGCAAGTTCATCAACGCTGACTTCTCCTAGTTCAGAAACCAAGTTAGAAATGGCGTGTCTTCTTAATTGAGTATTTCGTTTCGACATTTAAGTTTTGATTTTAAGTTTCGATGTGAAACTTATTATAGTCAAACCGAAACTTTTAAGTCCATTTATTTCGATCCAAAAAATTAATATTTCTCGATAAAACCTTGTCCTAAGACAATTCTTAAACAGTGATATTGGATTCATTCAGTGGTAGAATTCGCCACCGAAAAGAAAAAAAATTACAGAATTGAAGGCTATTTTTTTGCAACTTTCTGCATATAAAGTGGGATTAGTCACAAAAAGGTAACCAAAATCGCCGATCTTTTAGTCATAAAATGACTAAACTTGGTGAAAGACTTTCAGAATCTGAAGTTCTAATAATGAGACGAAAAATCGGTGGGTGACAGGTACTAAATGTCATCAAAAACGTCCTGACTTCAGAGTAAATAACCGACTTTCAAATTGTAACTATACTTACCGGAGAGTATCTTCCATGAAAAAGACCAAAATCGTATGTACGATTGGCCCTAAAACAGAATCTGTAGAGAAGCTAACTGAACTAGTTAACGCAGGCATGAACGTAATGCGCCTTAACTTCTCTCACGGTGACTACGAAGAACACGGCACTCGTATCGCGAACTTCCGTAAAGTAATGGAAGCTACTGGCAAACCACTAGCAATTCTTCTAGATACTAAAGGTCCAGAAATCCGCACTATCAAGCTAGAAGGCGGTAACGATGTTGATCTAGTAGCAGGTCAAGAATTCACTTTCACAACTGACACTTCAGTTGTAGGTAACAAAGATAAAGTTGCAGTAACTTACGCTGGTTTCGCAGCAGACCTAAACGTAGGTAACACTATCCTAGTAGACGACGGTCTAATCGAGATGGAAGTTATCTCTAAGACGGAAACTGAAGTTAAATGTAAAGTTCTTAACAACGGTGCACTAGGCGAAAACAAAGGTGTTAACCTTCCTGGCGTTTCTGTAAACCTACCTGCACTATCTGAAAAAGATAAGAACGACCTTAAGTTTGGTTGTGAGCAAGGCGTTGACTTCGTAGCAGCTTCTTTCATCCGTAAAGCGTCTGACGTTCAAGAAATCCGTGAAGTACTTGCTGCAAACGGCGGCGAGAACATCCACATCATCTCTAAGATCGAAAACCAAGAAGGTGTTGATAACTTCGACGAGATCCTAGAGCTTTCTGACGGCATCATGGTTGCACGTGGTGATCTAGGTGTTGAAATCCCAGCTGAAGAAGTAATCTTCGCTCAGAAAATGATGATCGAGAAGTGTAACCGTGCACGTAAGATGGTTATCACAGCAACTCAAATGCTTGATTCTATGATCAACAACCCACGTCCTACTCGTGCGGAAGCAGGCGACGTTGCTAACGCGGTAATGGACGGTACTGACGCAGTAATGCTTTCTGGTGAAACGGCGAAAGGTAAATACCCTGTTGAAGCGGTAACTATCATGGCTCAAATCGCGAACCGTACTGATTCAGCGCTAAAAGCTGAGCTAGGTTCTCGTCTAGACAGCCCACGTCTACGCATCACTGAAGCAGTATGTAAAGGCGCAGTAGACACAGCAGAGAAACTAGCTGCTCCACTTATCGTTGTTGCAACTGAAGGCGGTAAGTCTGCACGTTCAGTACGTAAGTACTTCCCAACTGCAAACATTCTAGCGCTAACAACTAACAAGAAAACTGCTGCACAGCTAGTTCTAACTAAAGGTGTTACTCCTGTAGTTGTTGATTCAATCGAAAGCACTGACGCATTCTACGTAGCGGGTAAAGAACTTGCTCTAGAATCAGGTCTAGGTAACAAAGGCGATATCGTTGTTATGGTTTCTGGCGCTCTAGTTGCTTCAGGTACTACGAACACAGCTTCTGTACACGTGCTATAAGACTGAACTTTTAACACTTCAGTTTCTTGAGAAGGAGGGCTTATGCCCTCCTTTTTTATATGGCTTTCTTGCTCTCATAATAGGCTAATTGTATTATTTACCTCTATCAGAATTTCGTACTGTTTAATTTTATCGTCACGATTAAAGTTTCTATGAGGTGTATGTGTCTAGTCCCACTCTTACCGACAAAGTATTAAGAATGATCCGTCAGGATATTCTCGATGGCGAGCTTAAACCAGGTCAAAAACTCGTGGTTGCCGAACTCAAAGAGAAGTACAACGTAGGAGCGTCACCCATTCGAGAAGCATTGGTGCAATTATCTTGGAGCAAATACGTCAAACTCGAGCCGCAAAAAGGCTGCTGGGTTGCACCTGTATGTAAAGATGAGTTACATGACTTGTACGAAAGCCTGCAAATGGTCTCCGCATGCTTACTCAGTAAGGCAATTATGATTGGCGATGAAAAATGGGAACTGGATGTACTAACTGCTTATCACAAGTTATCCCGAGTAAAACCTGGCGAAAGCTTTTGTTGGAGGGAATGGGAAGAGCGCCAAAATCAGTTTCTTACTGCGCTGTTTGAAGGTGCTGGCTCTGTCAATATGTTTGGGTTTTTCCGCGATCTACTCACGAAAATTAAACGCTACCAATACTTCGCGATGCAGATTTTAGGCACAGGGAACCCTGGGCACTGTAATCTCGATGAGCAAGAAATACTGATGAAGGCATCGCTAGACAAAAAGAGTCAGGATGCTTTAGGTTATCTAGAGCGTTATTTGAGACAGTCAATACAGTGTATCGAAGCCGCCATCGACAACCAATGTCGCATACTGGCTAGCGAATAACGCTGAGACTAAAAAGCGGGGGTCTATCCCCGTTTTTTCGTTTTTGTAAAAGCACTAAGCAATATCATCATAACTATGACACAGCGATACGCAGTTACGCCCTGCACTTTTTGACTCATACAAAGCAATATCAGCACATTTATACGTTCTTGTACGATCAGAGGTTAAATCACTATACCCAGCACTGACAGTAATGCCTCTATCACTACGCATTTGAACCGCGACACGTAGCCTGTTCAATACAATTTCAGCCTCTTCTAGTGTTGTATGCGGCATGATCACTGCAAATTCCTCACCACCGACACGAGATACAAAGTCTGTGCTGCGGACTTCTTCTAGGAGGGTTTCTGCGACACTACAAATCACCTTGTCTCCTTCGTCGTGGCCTAGCTCGTCATTAATACGCTTAAAATGGTCAATATCAAACAACGCCAAACAAGCAGGAGGGCTATCAGGATAGCGTTCAATAATCCCCGCATATTGCGCCAATTGCTCTTCAAATTTTCGGCGGTTCCACAACCCCGTCAAGCCATCTTTTTCGCTTAGGTTTCGTAATTTTTCTTCTAACTCTTTTTGCCCAGAGATATCCACCAGCGACGTAATGTAATAACTCACTTTACCTGATTTGGTTAAATTCGCCTGAATACGCATTATTGCAGTAAAGACTTGATTAAACTTAGTTCGACAACGAATCTCCCCTTCCCATACGTGTTCACTCTTCAGTGTTTTCCAGATACTCAGGTTTGCTTCGAGATCTTCAGGTAAGAGAATTAAATGATGTGCACTCCAACCTTGGGCATGCTTGGTTGAGTAACCCATCATATTTTCAAACTCTTGATTAACCATGATGATTCTATGTGAAGCATCCGAGATCATCACCGCAGTCATACCATCAAGAGCAGCTCGAGCCAACTTCGATTCCATACTATGACGCCGATAATGCAGAGCAAGGGCTGCCGTCGGCAAAGTGAAGCCGAGCACCAAACTTAGAACAAAAAACGCTTCTTGGATTAAGTCATCAATATCCCTCTGAGCTCGGGATAATAACTGCTCATTGGTAAGATCAATAACCAGATGAAGAGGTTCGCTAGAAACAAACTGGATGGTGCGATACGCGACCAAATTCGAACCATTGTAAGCATAGCCCGAATCTTTTGAATTTAAACTACGCCAAATGTTTGGGTACATCCGGCCAAAATTAAATTGAGAGCGAGCGGGAATTATATGGCCATACAAACGAGCTGATTTAGGGCTATCAATGTAAAATCCGTCACTCTTAATCAGCTCAATATGGAAATCAAGCACTGACGAATAGTTGAGTCGAGAGGATAAATAGTCAATATCAACATTAAGCACAAGATACCCTTCGCGCTTTCCGTTAAGCGAAATAGGCATCAAAATACGCAGTGACGGGCTATAGGGATAGACTAACTCGCCATACTCTCGTTCTAAACCTATCCCCCACGAAGCGATTTCGCCATCGTCTAAGTTCTTAGCGAATTGAAAGTAATCTCGCTCTGACTTATTTTGCAATTTGATCGCGGGCAACGCAGCGCCTGTTTCAATCTCATAATTAATCCTCACTTTTTCTCGACCAGAAACATCAAGAAAGCGAATTTGCTTATACAACTTTTGATTGATTGCGACCGAGATCCACATGTCTTCTAAGATGGAACGGTTCACCCGGTTAGGTTGGCGCAGATATTCATACAGACTTTGGCTGTGACCAAGTAGGTCACTGATCGTTTCGATTTGATCCTGAATATTGCTGTATTCACGGCCAGTATAGGCCAATTGATGTAACGCTTCTTGAGCGGTGTTCTCAACATTGTTTTCTAACAACGTCAGATATTTCTGATAGTAGTAAGCGGCAGTGAGTGCACTAAAAAATAGTGCTGTCGCCAATAAGGTGCCGACTCGCTTAGGTACTTTCACACGTCTAATGCCTATCATGCTTACTAAAACGACAATTATATCATTAATTGTTATTTTCTAAACAAAAAAGCCACTTAGATTAAGTGGCTTTTCTATATGCAATCAGAGAGTTAAGGTTTGAGGGCTCGCTCTCCTCGCGCAATGCCAACGACACCACTGCGAGCAACTTCGACAACTTCGGTCACTTCGGATATCGCTTGAATGAAGGCATCTAGCTTTTCACTCGTACCCGCAAGTTGTACGGTGTATTGGGAAGCCGTGACATCCACGATCTGGCCACGGAAGATGTCTGCCGTCCGCTTCACTTCTGCTCGCGCAAAACCACTGGCTTTCACTTTCACCATCATCAGTTCACGCTCAATGTGCTCATACTCGGTGACTTCTTGTACTTTCAGCACATCGATCAGTTTGTGTAACTGCTTCTGAATTTGTTCCAACTGCATCTCATCAGATGTCGTGGTAATGTTCATTCGCGACAGGGTTTCATCATCAGTCGGTGATACCGTCAAAGATTCAATGTTGTAACCACGTTGAGAGAACAAACCAACAACACGAGACAACGCACCCGGTTGGTTTTCCAATAGCAATGAAATAATGTGTCTCATATTAAGTTCTCTCCGTTTTGCTTAGCCACATTTTATCCATACCCTCACCTTTGATTTGCATCGGGTATACGTGTTCGGTTTCGTCTACGTTGATGTCCACAAACACCAGACGATCTTTCATATCCAACGCTTTTTGTAGCCCTTCTTCGAGCTGATCAGGCGTTTCGATACGAATACCGACGTGACCATAAGCTTCTGCAATCGCTGCAAAGTCAGGAACAGAACTCATGTAAGAATTAGAGTGACGACCTTGATAAATAATGTCTTGCCACTGTTTTACCATGCCTAAGAATCGGTTGTTCAGGTTGATGATCTTCACCGGAATGTCGTATTGCATGGCTGTCGACAATTCTTGAATATTCATCTGAATACTGCCGTCACCAGTCACAACCACGACCTCTTCTTGTGGCATGGCAAACTTCACGCCCATGCCAGCCGGAAGACCAAATCCCATGGTGCCAAGACCACCAGAGTTTATCCAACGGCGCGGCTTATTGAATGGGTAGTACAGCGCCGCAAACATCTGATGCTGGCCCACATCAGACGCCACATATGCGTCACCATTAGTTAGCTTGTGCAGCGTTTCAATTACTTGCTGTGGCTTGATTCGTTCTGGAGACGTTTCATAAGACAAGCAGTTGCGGTCACGCCATACTTGAATGTCGTCCCACCATGCGGTGATAGCATCTTGATCATTTCCACTACCTTGCTCTGCAAGCAGCCCGAGCATGGTTGTCAGCACTTTTTCCGCAGAACCTACGATCGGCAAATCCACTTTCACGTTTTTCGAGATCGATGACGGATCGATATCAATATGCATCACTTTTGCGTTTGGGCAGTACTTTTCAAGGTTGTTGGTTGTACGGTCATCAAAACGCACACCGATACCAAAAATAAGATCCGCTTCATGCATTGCCATATTAGCTTCGTAAGTGCCGTGCATACCCAACATGCCCAGTGAGTTTTTATGTGTACCCGGGAATGCCCCCAAGCCCATCAAAGTACTCACAACGGGTAGGTTCAGTTTGTCGGAAAGCTCTAAAATATGTTCATGGGCGCCAGAAATCACCGCACCACCACCGATATAAAGCACTGGTTTTTTCGCTTCTAATAGCGATTTAAGCGCTTTTTTAATCTGGCCTTTATGGCCCGAAGTTGTCGGCTTGTAAGAGCGCATTGAAAGCGTTTCTGGATATTGATAAGGCAGTTTGATTTGCGGGTTCATTACATCTTTTGGCAAATCAATCACAACTGGACCAGGTCGACCTGTAGTCGCGATATAAAACGCTTTTTTGATTGTTTCAGGAATATCTTCCGCTTTTTTTACTAAAAAGCTGTGTTTGACCACTGGGCGGGAGACACCGACGATGTCACACTCTTGGAAAGCATCATTACCAATTAGGCTATTCGGTACGTTACCCGAGATAACGATCATTGGGATAGAGTCCATATAAGCCGTGGCAATACCAGTAATGGTATTGGTCGCGCCCGGCCCCGAGCACACAAGTACGACACCCGGTTTACCGGTAGCTCGAGCGTAACCATCTGCCATATGAGTGGCGGCTTGCTCATGCCTTACAAGTACGTGTTTGATTTGATCGGTTTTGGCATGCAGTGCATCGTAGATATCCAAAACAGAGCCACCTGGGTAGCCAAAGATCTGCTCTACGTGCTCTTCTATCAGAGATTGAACCACCATCTCTGCGCCTGACAACATTGCTGTCATAATTGCTCTCCTTAGCCAGTTTCCTCACCGTAAGGTCAACGGATTGGTCTGGTTTTACATAGTCTAGGTCTTATTCGTAGCCTAATCGAAATACTTCCACGTTTTCGGCTATGTCTTGCGTTCGTCATAACATCCCGCAAGGTTACCCAACAAATGTAACGTTTTATTATCAAAGGGTCTAATGAGAGATTGATCTACTTTTTAAACAAGATACTAGTAATTAGAATGTTAGTAGGAATAGCAGCCACACATCTCCTATTTCACAGTACAACCTAAAAAGTTAACGCTCAAAAAAAGAACATTATTTCATAAGCTTTTAGCTATAGGGTGCGAAATAGCGTTATTTGACGAGAAAAACAGAAAAAATCAATACAAACAAAAATCCCCAGCAATGCGCGATCACATCACTGGGGATTTTTTCATCAATATAAAATCTAAGTCAGCTTAAGTTACTTTTTATCCGACTTTTCCTTATACATTTCTTCAATTTCATCTTGGTATTTGTCATTGATGACTTTACGACGAAGTTTTTGAGTTGGCGTTAACTCACCATCATCCATAGAGAAAGCTCTTGGTAACAGTTTAAACTTCTTCACTTGTTCAAACTTTGCCAACTCTTTTTGAAGATCGTTCACACGCTTCTCAAGCATTTCGACCACCTGGTGGTGCTTAATCAACTCAACGCGATCGTGATATTTGATATTCAGCTCTTTCGCGTACTCTTCTAGCGAGTCATAACAAGGCACGATAAGCGCAGAAACAAACTTACGAGTATCCGCAATGACTGCGATTTGCTCGATGAAGTGGTCTTTACCAATCGCACCTTCAATCATTTGTGGAGCGATGTATTTACCACCTGAAGTTTTCATCAACTCTTTGATACGATCGGTGATGAACAAGTTGCCATTTTCATCAATGTAACCAGCGTCGCCCGTTTTTAGGAAACCGTGCTCATCAAAGGTCTTTTCCGTCTCTTCTGGCATTTTGTAATAGCCACGCATCACCATTGGACCACGAACCAGAATCTCGTTGTTTTCGCCAATCTTAACCTGTGCGCCAGGCATCGACATACCAATAGAGTCGGGGTTAAAACATTTATCATCCCAACACGATACTGTCGCCGTGGTTTCAGTCATGCCGTAGCCCAACTTAACGTTGATACCAATCGCATGGAAGAATCGACCGATGGTTTCATCCAACTTTGCACCGCCACAAGGCATAAAGTTGATTTGCCCGCCAAGTAGCGCACGCAGTTTGCTCAGAACCAACTTATCCGCCAAAGCGTATGACTTACGCAGCAAGAGCGATGGCTGACGTTTTTCTTGATGACAAGCGGCCATTTTTGCGCCCATGTTGACTGCCCAAGTAAACATGATCTTACGATGAATCGGCGCGCGAGACACTTTCTCGTGAATCGCAGAGAAGATCTTCTCATAGAAACGCGGTACGGCACACATCACGGTAGGTCGCACCTGGCTCAGTGCATCACGTACTTGCATGGTGTCTTGCAAATAGCAGTTGGTCGCCCCTTTGTACAATACATAAAAAGTCCAAGCGCGCTCAAATACGTGTGACAACGGAAGGAAACATAATGACACGTCACTTTGAGAAAGGCTCAAGCGCTGATCGTGCCCTTCCAATTGCGCCGCAATGTTTGCGTAGTCCAACATAACGCCTTTTGGCTGGCCTGTTGTACCCGAGGTGTAGATCAGCGTGAGTAGATCATCTTCTTTTGCCTGATCTAAACGCACGTCCAATTCAACTTGATATGTAGTGTCGCCTTTGGCAACAAATGCTTGCCAAGAGATAACGAAATCATGATCGCCAAGTTCTATATCATCAGACATCGCAACAATGAGCTCTAACTGTTCGCACTGGTCGAAAATGCTCACTGCTGCATCAAATTGAGGCTGTTCACCAACAAACAGAACTTTGACGTCTGCATTGTTAATGATGTACGCCGACTGGGCGGCAGTATTGGTTGGGTAAATAGGTACTGTCACGCTGCGTAATTGCAGTGCTGCGATATCAGCGATCGTCCATTGCGGCATGTTGTTCGAGAAAATGCCGATCTTATCTTGGACTCCTAATCCCTGAGCCAAAAGTGCAAGTGATAAAGCATCAACTTGCTGACCAAATTGCGTCCACGTAATACCTTGCCACTCCTCACCCACTTTATGCTTGAGTGCAACGCGTGTACCACCGTTCGCAATTTGTTCACGAATACGTTTAACGATATGAAAATCTAACTTGGCCATTCTTTTACTTACCTTTTGGCTTACAGGCGTAAGCTAATTGAGCGAACAAGTGTACTCACGGCTTGCTAAAACGCAACTGACCAGTATCAAACTTATCACTAATAAGAGACAACTATCACTTATACGTCGCGAACGTACCTCAAATTGCTGAATGATTACTCCATTTAACTTACTGTTTCGATTGTTGATTACGAAAACAAAAAGCCCCGAGAGACAAAAATCGCTCGGGGACCAATGAATTGTAAAAATTGATGATTACCAATATGGTCTAATCGAGAAGACCAAACGTCATCTTATTTTGCGGCAACGACTTCACCACAAGTGATCATCAGTTGATCGCGTAGCCAAATGTGGCCTTTATCTTTTTCACTTGATTCATGCCAGCTTAAGAAACCGCTGATTTCTTTGTTCGCAAATGGAAAATCAAGAATTTGCAGTTGATCGCTGTTTACCGCATTTTCCGCCATCCAACGTGGTGCAATAGTCACAAGCTCAGATTGACCCACCACGTATAGTAGGTTGCTTAAACTAGAACCTTCATACGCCGCTTGGCAATCCAGTTCACGGTACGCTTGCTCTGAGAAACTACGTTGGCCATGCACTTTCGATAACTTCGCATGCTTTTCGTTAAGCAGTTGCTCAGCCGTCACACCACCTTGAATGCGTGGGTGTGTTTTTGATGCGATAACCACTAATTCATCTTTGAAGATTTCAGTGCTTGAGAAACCTTGCTCATCAAAACGAGCGTAGTCGATCACGAAATCAATTTCTTGGTAGCGCATACGCTCAGACAACAAACGGTCAAATTCTGCATCTAGGTGAAGCTGAACGTTTGGTGCTTGTTGATTCACTTTTGCCATGATCTTCGGAGCAAAACGCATGTCACAAGGGCTGCAAATCGCAAGCTTGAATAAGCGAGTCGAAGATTCTGGTTGGAATACAGAGCTAGGAAGTTCATTGCGAATCAGCTGTAGTGCTTGGCGAATAGGGCCAAACAGTTGACGTGCTCGTTGCGTAGGCTGAATACCACGGCCTTGGCGCATGAATAGCTCGTCGTTAAACATCACTTTTAAGCGTGCCACGGCGTTACTTACCGCCGGCTGAGACATGCCTAGGTTATGTGCTGCACGAGTAATATTTTGCTCTTGCATTACAGCATCAAATACAGTCAGTAGGTTTAAATCTACACCACGCAAAGTGCTTTCCATACGGTAGCTAGCAATTGCGCTCATCGCGTCTTTCTTCTCTAACATTGAGTGCGCCTCTTTTGTAATCGTCAACTTTGTTCATTAAATTCATAACGAATAGAATCCCATCTCGCACAAAAGACGGCGGCTGGATTCGAATCATTTTACGAATAGATAACCTAACTTTTTATTATATTTATCGTCCGGATACTTCCGGCTCGAACTGTACTATCAACTAATCGATTGCGGTTTCGCAACTAGATTGATATTTAATCAGTAAATTTTAGCCAATTAGGTATTTATTCGTTAAATAACAAAAGCTTGATAAAAACATAAAAAACTATAAAACACGTAAAAATGCATTCTTTGAGGACGTATTTAGCAAATTGATAGGACAGGTGGTTAACACAAGCATGCATTTAGCTCGGTTATTGGTTGGGATAGGAACAACATATAGCAGCTATATCTCTGATTGAATTTTGCACTTATCAGTCAAATTATCAGCAAATACACACTGAATAGAAATGAGAGAGGAAGAATAAAAATGCAGCCTTCCAAACAGAAAGGCTGCAACAAAATCGTGTCAAAAATGGAAGGAACAATGTACTTAGAACAACGTACTTAAATGTTCGACACGTAACTTGGAAAATCAACCTGCTCCCACAGCTGTCTGGATAACTCTGCTTTTGAATCCCATGCACCTTGCAGTACCCAATGAACAATAGCCTGAGCAACATCTGGGTATTTCACACTTTCGGCTTGTTGCTCCTTTAGCCACTGGCGTACTGCGGAAATGTCTAAGCTCTCCATCGACATCGCAAGCCCTAAATCTTCTAAGGTCGCAACATTGCTCTGCTGCTCGAATTGACCCGCGAGTGGCTTTAGTAACAATTTTTTCCCCAAAGACAAGGCTTCTGAAGGAAGCTCAAACCCACCATTAGCAATGACACCACTACAGCGATGCAAATGATGCTGGAAGTTGCTGTGGCATAAAGGGCGCAGTTCTATGTTTTCTACCTGCTCACATTCGATCACATCCGGGTGATAACAGATAAACGCTTGTTGATTAAAGTGGAACAATAAGTCTGAGATATCTTCAATCGATTCGAACGGTAGATACACCAACACGAAGTCGTCGTTTTCTGCTTGGCTATCGACGGTATGCACTATCGGTGGTAACAAAGGTTGATCAAAATGATGCCAATGCAAACCAAGGTGGTGTTGAGAAGGCGCAAAGTATTCAATGACGGATTTATCTAACCAACTTGCTCCCTTTAGTGGCACCGGATAACGGAAAGCATTTTGGTGGCTGATACCAATAGAAGGCTTATTTTGCTGTCTCGCTGCCCACGCAGTCACAGGTTCGAAGTCATTAATGATAAGATCGTAGGACGACAGATCGAGTTGCTTAACTTCTTTGAAAAACTGCACCAAATTGTTATTCAATGCTGTTTTCGCGTAGTTTACAGAGCCTTTTTCGGTAATAAAGGTGAAGCCTCGGCGAGTCTGGTAATCGCCAAATGCTTCCATTGAAAAGTATTTTTCCGGCGCTCGCCCAGAAAACAAAAAGTCGACCTCAACATCGTGCTCTTTAAACGCATGACTCATCGCCCTTGCGCGTGCAATATGTCCGTTTCCTGTCCCTTGAACACCGTACAAGATTTTCATCAATTAGCCTCCTAACATCGCAATCGCTAATCCACCACAGAGACTGCCAAGCAGTGCACCAATGATGACATCGGTAAAAAAGTGCACACCCAATAAGATTCGCGCGGTTCCGATTAAACTTGCCCAAAAGAATGCAGCAACGCCTAGGCTCGGATAGAAATGGTCAATCAGCGTCGCCATGACAAACGCAGCGGCAGTGTGTCCTGAAGGAAGACTATAGCGATCAGAGGGGGTAATAAAAGCAGGAAGGAGTGCACTAAGCTCTTCAGGGCGACGACGCTTAAAACTATTTTTCAGCGTCCAATAAATTGGTAGCTCGATAGCAAAAGCAAGTAAACCCGCCAGTAAAAACCAGACTCCTTGCTCCTTATCTAAATACCAAGCTAATAACCCCAACACCAAGTAAAGATGCCCGTCACCACTGTGGGAAACTCCTTTACTGATATTGGCGACTTGTTGATTAAAACGGTGCTTAAGACAAACACTAGAGAGCGCTAAATCAAACTTAGCAATGGTTGCAATTGGCTGTGTAATTGTCTCTATGGTTCGCATGTGACCTTTCCTTACTTTGACAACGCCTTTGTGTGAAAAGTAGGAGGTTTAGGTGACAACAGCATGACGGGAGTTTGGACAATTAATGACAAAGGCCAAATTAAGGTGTGCCCAACAATTTATCTATTGGGCATAACCATAAAAATAGAACATTAAGAACGGTTTGATGGTTGCGGTTGAGGGGTGTCTATATACCAGACTTTTCTCTTCTTGCGGCAGGCGCGCAAAGAGCCTGTCGTAATGTCGCCATCTTTTGTAAGCTCATAGCTCAGTGAGCGGCAAGTATAGTTTCCCGACAGTTCATGCTCTATACTCGTTTTCTCCGTTTTACTCGAGTTAGGCTCTAGTAGAGGGTTAGGCTGAGTAGATAAAATGTCACGATTTATCACATTGCTGCGCGCATAATCCTTATGGACATAACCTTTTATCACTCCTTTCTGTTCAACGAGAAACCAAGGTTGATCAACCACTTTTGCTAGCACATTAAAGACTTCCCCTTTCGATAATACGCCAAGCTTTGCCCCTTCAAGACTCGGTTTGGAGCGTAGGTTTAATGTGGTCTTAGAGCGGTAAGAGACATCCATAAACTCTACTGGGTTTGAGGTATCGACACCTTCAGTGGTTGGTCGGAAAACTTCCGCTTGCTGTTTCTCACTAGGCTGGACACGGATCTTCCACCAAGAATACGTTTCCGGATCTTTACCTTTAAACTTATTTCGGCTGTCAGACTCAAGGGCAACAAGCATCTGATTCAAGAACGATTCGCGTCCTTCATAACTCAAAAATCGATCCATTTGATCATTGATGACCATGACGCTCTGTGAGTGATCATTCATAACAACGGGGGAAGCCACTTCCACATAGGTCTGCGATTGAAACAGCTGACAACCCGACAAGCTGACCAGAGTAAGTACTATGGCTGAACGTCCAAATTGTTTTGTTAACCTCATTCTTTCCCTAACCCTTATATTTCTTTTACCTAGTGCAACTGCACTACTATAAATGGTCATTCAAAACTTTTGCCAAACAATTCGGACCTTTGTGTGACAAGTCGCAATCCCGATGCTTGTTTCGGTAATGAAACGTCGCAAACTTGATGAGAACTTACTTCTTCTAGCACGTTTCTATCGCATCATGTTGTTTCACTTAGTGCATCATTTTTTTCAAGCAAACGAAAAGACTCATCCGATATGAATAAAAAATCGACTTTAGGGTTGACGCGCTTCATGGAGTGCGGTACTAATTTGTTAACTTAATTATGTGGAAAGCTTAACAACTATGTCAGCTCATTTTTCTATCCTGCTTAGCCTCCTCCTGATCGTGACCAGTTCGCGCGGGTAGGCTGTGGAAGAAAAATAACCACACCAATTTCTAAGAACCCGCATGAGAATGCGGGTTTTTTTATATCTAAATACTGGAAGTAAACGATTCACTTGCGCGAAAGTGCAGAAATCAGGAAGGAAGCAAACATGAACGATCAGGTCATTATATTCGACACCACATTGCGTGATGGCGAGCAAGCGTTGTCAGCAAGCTTGACGGTTAAAGAAAAACTGCAGATTGCCTATGCGCTGGAAAGACTCGGCGTTGATGTTATCGAAGCTGGCTTCCCAATCTCTTCACCAGGTGATTTCGAGTCTGTACAAACCATCGCAAAAAACATAAAAAACAGTCGAGTTTGTGCCCTTTCGCGTGCCGTTGCGAAAGACATTGATGCTGCCGCTGAAGCATTAAAAGTGGCTGACCAATTCCGTATCCACACGTTTTTAGCCACTTCCACCATTCACGTAGAAGACAAACTACGCCGCAGCTACGACGATGTACTAGAAATGGCAGTCAACGCCGTTAAACATGCACGTAACTACACTGATGATGTCGAGTTTTCTTGTGAAGATGCTGGTCGTACTCCAATCGACAACCTATGTCGCATGGTAGAAGCCGCCATCAATGCAGGTGCGAGTACAATCAACATTCCAGATACCGTTGGCTACACCGTACCAAGTGAGTTTGGTGGGATTATTGAAACTCTATTTAACCGCGTTCCGAACATTGATAAAGCGATCATCTCCGTTCACTGTCACGACGATTTGGGGATGTCAGTTGCCAACTCTATTGCCGCCGTTCAAGCTGGCGCACGTCAGATAGAAGGCACGATCAATGGCATTGGAGAGCGAGCGGGTAACTGTTCACTTGAAGAGATCGCAATGATCATCAAGACTCGTCAAGAGTTTTTGGGCGTTCACACTGGCATTAAGCATGATGAAATTCACCGCACCAGTAAGTTGGTTAGCCAGCTATGCAATATGCCTATTCAAAGCAACAAAGCAATTGTGGGTGCAAATGCGTTTAGCCACTCTTCAGGCATCCACCAAGATGGCATGTTGAAGAATAAGAATACCTACGAAATCATGACCCCTGAGTCTATTGGCCTAAAAAACCAAGCTCTGAACCTAACCAGCCGCAGCGGTCGCGCTGCCGTGAAGAGCCATATGGACACCATGGGTTACAACGAAGACGAGTACAACCTAGACGCACTGTATGCGGATTTCTTGAAACTTGCTGACCGCAAAGGCCAAGTGTTCGATTACGACCTAGAAGCCCTAATGCACTTCTCGAACTTGCGTGAAGAAGATGACTTCTACAAATTGAGCTACCTAAGCGTGCAGTCTGGCAGCGTAATGGCTACCACCAGCATCAAAATGCAATGCGGTGATGAAGAAATGTGTGAAGCAGCGGTCGGTAATGGCCCAGTTGATGCGCTATACCAATGTATCTACCGCGTGACAGGCTACGACATCGTTCTGGATAAATTCGACCTAACCGCGAAAGGTGAAGGTGAAGATGGTTTGGGTCAAGCAGACATCATTGCCAACTACAAAGGTCGCAAATACCACGGTACGGGTGTTTCCACCGACATCGTTGAGGCTTCCGGCCAAGCATTATTGCACGTTATTAACAGCATTCATCGTGCAGATAAAATCGAAGAAATGAAGCAGAAAAAGATTGCGACTGTGTAATAACAACCGGGCTACACGGCTCAGGAAAGAACACGCTCGTTGAAATAATTAAGCTCAAAATTAGAAAACTTAAAGGATTAACATGACAGACAAATCGTACAAAATTGCCGTCCTACCCGGTGACGGCATTGGCCCGGAAGTAATGGCGCAGGCACATAAAGTATTGGATGCAATCGAAAAGAAACATGGTATTGCGTTTGAGCGTGACGAGCATGATGTAGGTGGTATCGCGATCGACAATCACGGTTGTCCACTTCCAGAGAGCACAATAAAAGCATGTGAAGAGTCTGATGCAGTCCTATTCGGCTCGGTTGGCGGCCCTAAGTGGGAGCACTTACCACCAAACGACCAACCTGAACGCGGTGCCCTACTTCCACTACGCAAACACTTCCAACTGTTCTGTAACTTACGTCCAGCGCAAATTCACTCAGGTCTTGAAGCTTTCTCACCGCTACGTGCAGACATCTCGGGTCGCGGCTTTGACATCGTGGTAGTCCGTGAACTGACGGGTGGTATCTACTTCGGCCAACCGAAAGGTCGTGAAGGTGAAGGCGCAACAGAAAAAGCATTTGATACTGAGGTGTACCACCGCTTTGAGATCGAACGTATTGCAAAAATCGCTTTTGAGTCTGCTCGTCTACGTCGCAAGAAAGTGTGCTCTATCGACAAAGCGAACGTTCTACAAAGCTCTATTTTATGGCGTGAAGTAGTCGAAGAAATCGCAAAAGACTACCCAGATGTCGAGTTGTCACACATGTACATTGATAACGCGACTATGCAGCTTATCAAAGACCCTGCTCAGTTCGACGTAATGCTGTGTTCAAACATCTTCGGCGACATCATTTCTGATGAATGCGCGATGATCACAGGCTCTATGGGTATGTTGCCATCAGCAAGTCTAAACGAAAGCAAATTCGGTCTGTACGAGCCAGCAGGCGGCAGTGCACCAGATATCGCAGGTAAGAACATCGCTAACCCTGTGGCACAAATCCTATCTGCTGCACTGATGCTGCGTTATAGCCTAGGTGAGGAAACAGCGGCACAAGACATCGAAACGGCAGTTTCAAAAGCACTATCAGCGGGTGAGCTAACGGGTGACCTTGCTGGTGACAACCCTGCACTTTCGACGCCTGAGATGGGCGATAAGATCGCTGAGTACATCTTAAACTCTTAATACAAAACAGATTCATAATAAATACTAAATCCTCTATCCACCAATGACTTACCTCTAAGTCATTGGTGCTAAAACAAAGCAACAAGGATAACGAGGAAAGGAAGCAAACAATGGGCAAAACATTATACGAAAAAGTCTACGACGCACACGTTGCCGTCGCAGCAGAAGGGGAAAACCCAATCTTGTACATCGACCGTCACTTGGTACATGAAGTGACGTCTCCGCAAGCATTTGACGGCTTGCGTGAAAAAGGTCGTAAAGTGCGTCAGGTCAGCAAAACTTTTGCCACCATGGACCACAACGTTTCGACAACCACCAAAGACATCAACGCATCGGGTGAGATGGCTCGTATCCAGATGGAAACGCTATCGAAAAACTGTGAAGAGTTTGGCGTTACGCTTTACGACATCAACCACAAATACCAAGGTATTGTGCATGTTATGGGCCCAGAGCTTGGTATTACCCTACCGGGCATGACCATTGTTTGTGGTGACTCACACACTGCTACACACGGTGCGTTCGGCTCGCTAGCTTTTGGTATTGGAACATCAGAAGTTGAGCACGTATTAGCAACTCAAACGCTAAAACAAGCGCGCGCTAAAACGATGAAGATCGAAGTGAAAGGCAAAGTGGCTCCGGGTATCACGGCGAAAGACATTGTGCTAGCCATCATCGGTGAAACGACAGCAGCAGGCGGTACAGGCTACGTAGTTGAATTCTGTGGTGAAGCGATCACTGACCTTTCAATGGAAGGCCGCATGACCGTATGTAACATGGCGATAGAGCTAGGTGCGAAAGCCGGTTTGATTGCGCCAGATGAAACCACGTTCGAATACATCAAAGGCCGTAAATTCTCACCTCAAGGTGCCGACTTTGATGCAGCAGTAGAATACTGGAAGACATTAAAAACTGACGATGATGCTCAGTTTGATGCAGTCGTGACACTAAACGCAGCAGATATTAAACCACAAGTCACTTGGGGTACTAACCCAGGCCAAGTGATCGCAGTAGATCAACCTATCCCAGCACCAGAAAGCTTTGCCGACCCAGTAGAAAAAGCATCTGCAGAAAAAGCATTGGCTTACATGGGCCTAGAGGCAGGCAAGTCATTGTCTGATTACAACGTCGATAAAGTCTTCGTTGGTTCTTGTACTAACTCACGTATCGAAGACATGCGCGCAGCCGCTGAAGTAGCGAAAGGTCGCAAAGTCGCGCCTCACGTTCAAGCGCTAATCGTTCCTGGCTCTGAGCAAGTAAAAGCGCAAGCAGAAGCGGAAGGCTTGGACGTTATCTTTAAAGAAGCGGGCTTTGAGTGGCGCCTGCCAGGTTGCTCGATGTGTCTAGCAATGAACAATGACCGTTTGGGTCCACATGAACGTTGTGCGTCTACTTCAAACCGTAACTTTGAAGGCCGCCAAGGTCGTGATGGCCGTACCCACCTAGTGAGCCCTGCGATGGCAGCGGCGGCAGCAATTGCTGGTCACTTTGTAGATATTCGTGAACTAGACTAAGGAGCAAACCAATGTCAGGCTTTAAACAACACACAGGCTTAGTTGTTCCTCTAGATGCAGCGAACGTTGATACTGATGCCATCATTCCAAAGCAGTTCCTACAAAAGGTCTCCCGCCTAGGGTTTGGTAAGCACCTATTCCATGACTGGCGCTTCCTAGACGATGCTGGCGAACAGCCAAATCCAGAGTTCGTGATGAACGCACCTCGCTACCAAGGCGCGTCTATCTTGCTGGCTCGTGAGAACTTCGGCTGTGGCTCATCTCGTGAGCACGCACCGTGGGCACTAGCGGATTACGGCATCAAAGCGATGATCGCACCAAGCTTTGCCGATATTTTTTACGGCAACTCGATCAACAACCAAATGGTACCAGTTCGCTTGACTGAGCAAGAAGTGGATGAAATCTTCCATTTTGTTGAGGCGAATGAAGGCGCAGAAGTGGAAGTAGACCTAGAAGCGAATGTGGTTCGCGCCAACGGCAAAGAGTACAGCTTTGAAATCGATTCGTTCCGTCGTCATTGCTTGCTAAACGGTTTGGACAACATTGGTCTAACCCTTCAGCACGAAGATAAGATTGCCGAGTACGAAGCGAATATTCCAAGCTTCTTGCGTTAAGACGCGTTAGTAAATACACAAATCAAGGGCTGGCAATTGTCGGCCCTTTTAATGTTTTGGGTAACTGTTCTCATATCGCTTTGCTTACAGAATACCGAACGCCTCTGTTGAAATTCGTCATCCTGAGCAGCGACGAAGGAGTGTAATTCAGGATCTACTGCCAGAGCGCACTGTGCAGATTCATACTGTCTTTACTCAAGAGTTTGTGGGTATTAGATTCCTGATATCGCTTATGCTCCTCAGAATGACGGCGAATAAAGACCACTGATTACTGAAAGAAAACAAGCACTAAACTGGTCTACACTATCAACAATATCTCATTCAAAGGTATCTCTATGAAGCGTCTGTTATTGCTGTTGTGTGCTCTGGTTTCTTTCTCGACATTTTCCGCTCCAAAATCCGACTTATGGCCATATTGGAAACAATCGAATCAAGCCAACCAAACCCAAATTTCTCATCAAGAATGGCAACAACTACTCGATACTTATTTAGTTGAACAAGGCGAGAATACCTTGTTTCGTTACAGCCAAGTCTCCTCTGTCGATAAAACCAAGCTGAAACAATACATCCAGCGTTTGGCAAAACTAGACCCTCTACAATACAGCCAAGCAGAGCAATATGCCTATTGGGTAAACCTTTACAACGCCATCACGGTAGATCTTATTTTGGATAACTATCCAGTCGAATCAATCACCAAGCTAGGTGGTTTATTTAGCTTTGGTCCTTGGGGAGACGATGTGGTCGTGGTCAACGGGAAGGATCTAACTTTAAACGATATTGAACATCGAATTTTGCGTCCAATTTGGAATGACCCAAGAACGCATTACGCCGTAAATTGTGCAAGTTTGGGATGCCCTAACCTACAAGCTCAAGCATTCACTGCTGACAACACGCAAGCTCTACTGGATAGTGCCGCCAAAACATTTATCAACAGCAGCAAAGGCGTATCTATCCAAGGTAACACGGCACAGCTGTCTTCTATTTATGATTGGTTTGCAACGGACTTTGGTGGAGAAAAACAAATCTTCAAACACATCGCAAAGTACGCACCGCAATACAAAAACTTCTCTGGCAAAGTGAAATACGAATACGATTGGGACTTGAATCAAGCCAACTAAACTGGGGGATGTGAGGTCAATTAGCATTAGGGACATAATAGGCCAAAAGCTAAAGACACCGGCAACTCAAAGACTAAGACATGAAAAAAAAAGGGCACTGAGTGCCCTTTTTTACATCCAAATGTTTGATAGAAAACGTCCGACTACTTAAAGCCTTTAACCTTCTTAATAAGATCGTAAGCGTTTTGAATCTCTTGAGATTTCTCTTTCGCGACGTTCATCATCTCTGGTGGTAAACCTTTAGCCATCAATTTGTCCGGGTGATGCTCGTTCATCAGTTTACGATAAGCACGCTTAACGGTTTTACTGTCTGCATCTGAAGACACATCCAGAATTTTGTACGCGTCGGCCAACTGATCCGCTTGTGAAGCTTGTTGCCAGCTACCACCTGAAGATTGGCCTTGATGCTGACCATGAAAACCGCCCTGGCTTTGGAAACGAAATGCGGCTTCTTGCATTTGCAAACGACGCTCTAATTGCTCAGAAGAGAAACCCAAACCACGTGCAATCTTGTGTAGTACATTTCGTTCACTCGGGTGGATCGAGCCATCTGCAAAGGCCGCCGAGATTTGCAGCTCTAAGAAAAATTGCAACAAGTCAAAGCGACCAGCTGTCGAAATTTTCACACGAACAAGAACATCTTCTAACGGAAAGTCGCTGTCTTTACCTTCACGAAACGCGTCTTGCGCTGCGCGACGCTGTTCGCCATGCAAATTCATGCGGTCCATCATGGCTGAAGCCAGTTGGATTTCCTCTTTGGTGACTTGGCCTTTCGCTTTTGCCACATGTCCCATTACCGCAAACGCCGCTTTAAAAAACTCTTCTTGGCGCTGAGCTTGACTTGGCCCTTTTCCAAAGCCGCCAGTAGAGAACCCGGCTTGACTCAAGCGACGTGCTTTATCGAATTGATGGCCAATAAATAAGCCAAAGAGTAAACCTAGCGGCCCGCCAAGTAACAAGCCAAAAAAGGCACCCAGAATTTTGCCAAAAATATGCATTATGTGTTCTCTATCAATGAATTTTTATCGACGACGGCGGTCTTATAGTGCCGGATGCAACGATTTCCTTTATGATAATGGAATTAGTTTTATTTCGGCTAGGCCATTTCGCCTGCTTATCTTTGCAGCTATTTTGTCGTCATTATGCCACAGTGAATCAATACGCTGGGATAAATGCGACTATAGTTGATTCATTTGGCTATTACGCTAGGGTACAACAAGCCCTATAGCCATCGAGTAGTAGTGACACAGGAAAGTTCAATTCAATGCAACATTTCTCCCGCACATTTTTAGCGGCCTCTATCAGCACCGCCTTGTTTGTACCCACCACTCAAGCTGAAGCGAATATCCATGATAGTGTGCAGGAAATGCCCGCCACAGATCAATGTTTGGTCGATACAAGTGGCGAGGAGGACGCTCTTAATACCCCAGTAGTGGTAGAAGCTGACACCCTGCAAGCCATCAATGGTGACAAAGCTCAGTACTCAGGTAATGTACAAGTCACCCAAGGCCAGAAGAAAATTACCGCAGATAGCGTAACGCTGCACCAACAAGACAACGTCGTGGTTGCCGAAGGCAACGTGACTTTCAATGACGGCCAAGTCAAAGCTCGATCTGATCGTGTTACTAACGACATTAATCAAGATACGTTTTCACTTGAGAACACCGATTATCAGTTCCTTTGCCAACAAGGCCGAGGCACTGCGGCCTATATCGCCCGCACAGGTCAGTCGGTTTATGAACTCGAAGACGGCTCTATCACATCGTGCCCTCAAGGCGATAATTCATGGCGATTGGTTGCGTCAGGCATCGATGTTGACCAAGATGAAGAGACAGCGACGCTGCACCATCCTCGATTTGAAGTGTTAGATGTGCCTGTTTTCTATGTGCCGTATCTAACCATGCCAATTGGAGATACGCGCAAAACGGGTTTCCTCTTCCCTTCTTTATCGTACGGTTCTAGTGATGGTATGGAAGTCGAGGTGCCATTCTATTGGAACATCGCGCCTCAATATGACATGACACTCACCACGCTCTACATGCAGCAACGTGGTACAAAACTCGATACTGACTTCCGCTACCTAACAGATGGTTGGGGAAATGGAGAAATCAAAGGCGAATACCTCAATAGTGATCGCAAATATCAGGACGAGTCTCGTTGGGGCTACCAAGTTAAACACGACGGTATCATCAATAAACAGTGGATAGTCAAAGTCGATTACTCAAAAGTGAGTGATATTGATTACTTCCTCGATCTCGACTCCGACATTGGTAACCGTGAAGATGGTCAACTGGTTCAAGAAGGACAAGTACAATATCGTTCTGACTTCTGGGATGCCTCGTTAACCGTTCGTGACTTCCAAATCTTATTGAAAGAAGAGAACCGCCCTTATCGCCTGCTTCCTCAGTTAGACTTGAACTACTACACGCCGTTGTGGGGAGACTACCTTAACTTTGACGTGAAGAGCCAAGTCAGCCGCTTCGATACCAGCGATGCTGCGCGACCAAATGCGACCCGTGTTCACATTGAACCAGGGCTTACATTACCGCTCTCAAACTCATGGGCAACGTGGACAACAGAAGCGCGCGTGCTCTCTACGTATTACTCTCAAGACTTAACGGGTTTGACAGATGTAAACTTGCAAAACCAGTTGGATGATGAAGTTTCTCGTGTTATTCCTGAGTTCCGTACGCATGCGCAACTTTACTTAGAACGAGATACAAGCTGGATCAAGGGCTACACCCAAACACTGGAGCCTCAGCTGCAGTACTTGTACGTACCTGAAGAAGATCAAACCAACATCTACAACTACGATACCACCTTGCTACAAACCGACTACTACGGGCTATTCCGCAGTCGTAAGTACAGTGGCATTGATAAAATCGCCTCGGCGAACCAGTTAAGCTACGGTGCGAGTACTCGCTTCTTTGATGATGACTATAAAGAGCGTCTTAACGTTTCATTTGGTCAGATTTACTACTTCGATAAAAAGACCAAACTGAGCAACAGCCCAAATCTTCCGGATGAGACCACCAATTACTCATCATGGGCGATTGAAGCTGATTTCAACTACAACGATTACTTGTTCTATCACGGTGGAATTCAATACGATATTGATTTGAGCTCCATGCAGTTGGCAAACAGTACCTTGGAATACCAATTCAACGGCGGCTTTATTCAGGGTAACTATCGCTACGTTACACGTGAATACATCGAAGATACGATCATTCTCGAAAACCTAGACACAATTACTCGTAAAGGTATTTCTCAAGCAGGTATTGTAGCGGCCTACGAGTTCAACCCGAACTGGTCTGCGAGTGGTCAATACTACTACGACCTCAATGAAAATGCGGACCTAGAATGGTTAGCGAGCCTACGTTACCAATCTGACTGTTGGTACATTGGCGTCACTTACTCAAACCAATTGCTTGGTTGGGAAGACCAAGCTATAGGCAGCACCGGGGCATCACCTGAATACGAAAATAACTTCAGCGTTAACTTCGGTATTCAAGGCTTTGCGACCAACCAGCGTGAAGACACTGCTGTCAAAGAACTGGATGGTTCTGACAACGCGATTAAGTACGGCCGCCCATTCTATCTGAACAATTAATCAAAATAGGCGTCTTAAATGAATAAGACGCCTATTCAAAAATACTGACGGAATTTTAAATGAAAATTTGGAAATCAATCTTATTCACGACCCTACTCTCTTGCGGAGCGGTTGCAGCACCAGTAGAGATCGATAAGGTTGCGGTCATCGTGAACGACGGTGTAGTTCTACAAAGCGACATCGAAACAGCGATGAAAACGCTGCAAGCCAACGCTCGTCAAAGTGGAAAGAGCTTACCTTCTACCAGCGTGTTAAAAGAACAAGTCGTTGAAAAACTTATCATTGATACGTTGCAAGGCCAAGAAGCAGACCGTATTGGTGTGCGTATTGACGACAACCGTTTAAACCAAGCGATTGCAGAGATCGCACGTAATAATGAGCAATCGGTAGAACAACTCGCTGCTTCTGTAGAAAGTGAAGGTTTAAGTTACCCAGAATTCCGCGAACAAATTCGTAAGGAAATCGCCGCATCAGAAGCTCGCAATGCACTGGTTCGTCGCCGTATTAATATCCTTCCAGCAGAGGTCGATAGCCTTGCTGAGCAACTATCACAAGAAACCAATGCGACTGTTCAATACAAAATTGGACACATTCAACTGCGCTTCTCTGACGATAAAGAAAAGTCAGCTGTAGAAGCAGAAGCTAAAGCGCTCGCGAAAAAGCTAAACGAAGGTGCAGACTTTACGGAGATGGCCTACACCTACTCAAAAGGTCCTAAAGCTTTACAAGGTGGTGACTGGGGCTGGATGCGTAAAGAAGAGATGCCAACCATCTTTGCTGATCAGATCAAGATGCAAAACAAAGGCAGCATTATTGGTCCTTTCCGTAGTGGCGTTGGTTTCCACATCCTAAAAATAGAGGATGTAAAAGGCCTAGAAACGGTTGCGGTAACGGAAGTAAATGCGCGTCATATTTTGATTAAACCAACCGTGATTCTGAGCGACGAAGGGGCGAAGAAGCAACTGAATGAATTTGTACGCCGCATCAAAGCCGGTGAAGCAACGTTCGCTCAATTGGCAACACAATACAGTCAAGATCCTGGCTCGGCAGCACAAGACGGTGAACTAGGTTATCAAACACCAGATCTTTACGTGCCAGAATTTAAGCACCAAGTAGAAACTCTGCCAGTTGGCTCAATCAGCGAACCGTTCAAAACCGTTCACGGCTGGCATATCGTTGAAGTGTTGGATCGTCGCCAAGTTGACCGCACTGACTCAGCGATGAAGAACAAAGCTTACCGTATTCTATTTAATCGTAAATTTAATGAAGAAGCGGGCGCATGGATGCAAGAGCTACGCGCAAGTGCGTTTGTTGAAATCGTGGATGACAACAATGACAACTAATACAATTCGTAGAATTGTCGTAACCGCAGGGGAACCTGCGGGTATCGGCCCAGACTTAGTGCTTGCCCTATCGAAAGAAGATTGGGCGCACCAAATTGTCGTCTGTGCCGATAAGAATATGCTGACGGAGCGAGCCAAGCAGCTTGGCATCGAAGTCCAACTGTCTGATTACAATCCAGAAGAAGCACCTAAAGCACAAAAAACGGGCACGCTTATCGTTGACCATATCCAAATATCGGAACCTGCGGTCGCAGGCGAGCTCAATGAAGCGAATGGCCACTATGTACTAAAAACGCTAGAAAGAGCGGCTTTAGGCTGTATGAATGATGAATTTGATGCTATTGTCACCGGCCCTGTTCATAAGGGGGTGATTAATCGCGCAGGTGTTGCATTCAGTGGTCATACTGAATTTTTCGCCGAGAAGTCACAAACGCCGCTAGTCGTAATGATGCTAGCAACGGAAGGACTGCGCGTGGCGCTGGTTACAACACATATTCCTTTAGCTTATGTGTCCAAAGCTGTCACCGAAGAGCGATTAGAAAAAATCATCGATATTCTTCATAAAGACCTTGTAGAAAAGTTTGCTATCGCACAACCAAACATCTACGTTTGCGGGCTTAACCCTCATGCTGGCGAAGATGGCTGCTTAGGTCGTGAAGAGATCGAGACCATCACTCCGACACTGGAAAAAATTCGACAAGAAAAAGGTATCAACCTGATCGGCCCTCTGCCGGCTGATACCATTTTCAATGAAAAATATTTAAATGATGCTGATGCTGTTTTAGGCATGTACCATGATCAAGTGTTGCCAGTATTAAAATACAAAGGCTTTGGTCGTTCAGTAAACATTACTCTTGGTCTACCTTTTATTAGAACATCGGTGGACCACGGTACTGCATTAGATCTGGCAGGGACAGGTCAAGCGGATACAGGGAGTTTCCGAACAGCGCTCACGCATGCGATAGATTTGGTAGAGAAGAAACAATGAGAAATGATGTCCATTTAGGACACAAAGCGCGTAAACGTTTTGGTCAAAACTTCCTGAACGATCCATACATTATTGATGGAATCGTATCAGCGATTAACCCAAAACCAGGTCAAAACCTGGTTGAAATCGGTCCTGGTCTTGGTGCAATCACTGAGCCAGTAGGTCGTGAAGTAGATAAGTTCACAGTTATCGAATTAGACCGCGATCTGGCGGAACGCCTACGTACTCACCCTGAACTGGCAGATAAGTTGACCATCCATGAGGGTGACGCTATGCGTTTTGACTTCACTCAACTAGTGAAGCCAAACAACAAGCTGCGCATTTTTGGTAACTTGCCATACAACATCTCTACACCATTGATGTTCCACCTTTTTGAGTTCCATAAAGACATTCAAGACATGCACTTTATGCTGCAAAAAGAAGTGGTAAACCGCTTAGCCGCCGGCCCTGGCAGCAAAGCTTACGGCCGTTTGACGGTAATGGCTCAGTACTACTGTAAAGTGGTACCAGTACTGGAAGTACCGCCAACGGCATTCGTTCCACCACCGAAAGTGGATTCTGCCGTTGTTCGTTTAGTGCCTTACGAAGAGCTGCCATGCCCGGCGAAAGATCTGCGTTTGCTCGATCGCGTTTGTCGTGAAGGCTTTAACCAACGTCGTAAAACAGTTCGTAACTGCTACAAATCGTTGTTAAGCACAGAAGTACTAGAAGAGCTAGGTGTTAATCCAAGCATGCGTCCAGAGAACCTGACGCTAGAACAATTCGTCGCAATGGCGAACTGGCTTGCGGATAACCCGCAGCACTAAGAACTCAAACAATGAGCCAAACCCTTGTAGGTTTGGCTTATTATTATTGGGATATTACGTTTCTGAGGAGTGCACATGGACGTCATTCAACCTTGCATCAAAATTCAAGTTCACACCAAATACATCGAAGAACAGTCCAACCCAGAGCTACAACGCTACGTTTTCGCTTATATCATCACCATCAAAAACCTTAGCCAACAAACCGTACAGTTAGTGAGCCGCCGCTGGCTAATCACAGACTCGAATGGCAAGCAAATGACGGTTGAAGGTGACGGAGTTGTAGGCCAGCAGCCCTTTATTCCAAGCAATGATGAATACACGTACAGTAGCGGAACCGCGTTAGAAACCCCTGTCGGCGTTATGCAAGGACACTACAAAATGCTGGATGAGAAAGGGCAAGAGTTCATCACCGAAATTGAACCATTTCGCTTGGCTGTTCCAAATGTTTTAAATTAGTAAATTGGAGATTCAGTGGCTACCTATATTGTTGGTGACATCCAAGGCTGTTTTGATGAATTGCAGCGACTACTAGAAAAAGTATCTTTCTCTGCGAAAAAAGACCAACTTTGGCTTGCTGGTGATTTGGTCGCCAGAGGGCCTAAATCATTAGAAACGTTACGCTTTGTGAAGTCACTTGGCGCAAGCGCAATCGTCGTGCTTGGTAATCACGACCTTCACCTTCTTGCAGTGGCTCACGGGATAAAAAAGGTCAAAGACAAAGATAGAACCGCACCTATTTTCACGGCCCCTGACAAAGAGGAACTACTGACATGGCTAGCTCAGCAACCTCTAATGGCCGAGCATGACGAGTTCGTGATGTGTCACGCTGGCATATCACCGCAGTGGAATCTAAAAACAGCGAGAAAGTGTGCCCGTGAAGTTGAGCGCATCATCCAAAGTGAAGAGCTGCCTTGGCTATTAAAAAACATGTACAGCAATCAACCTGATTCCTGGGATGACTATCTACAGGGTTTGGACCGATACCGTTATATTATCAATGCTTTTACGCGGATGCGCTTTTGTTTCCCTGATGGTCGTTTGGATATGGATTGTAAATTGCCACCGCAACAAGTTTCCGGTAACGAACTTATTCCATGGTTTGAGGTGCCTAAACGTATCCACTTAAACAAAGCGGTGCTCTTTGGGCACTGGGCTGCACTGCAAGGTTATATGAACAGCGAAGTCATCGGGCTAGATACTGGCTGTGTTTGGGGCGGAAGCCTAACCATGATCCGTTGGGAAGATAAGAAAATTTTTACTCAGGATGCGTTAAGTTAAACACTGAATAACAGTCGATAATCCATAGTAGGAGGAATACCTGTCACTTAACACCTCCTGTAGGGTCATTCCAACGAGCCTTAACGAGACTAGAAATCTAATATCCTCGCGCTGCGAATAGATAGAAATACCTTTGACAACAAAGTACTCGTATAGAGGCTCCTGAATCTCGCTCTTTCGTCGCTTTTCAGGATGACGGTAGGTTGGGATGGCCGCTCGCTGTTATACGAACGGCATTACCGTATTAACTACGCGGTGTTAATCTCGAATTACTTTTCTAACACAGTAAAGCGCATGTTGTAGGCGTTCTTCTCATCGGCTTGATACATTTCTGAGTAAGTTTCCTTAAACTCGTCTCCCCAATCTGGGAACTGAGTATCACCATCAATGGCCGCTTCAATGTGTGTTACATACAGTTTATTGGCCATAGGCAGACAAGTGGTGTAAATCGCACCACCACCAATGATCATCACTTCTTCCACATCACCTGCGACTTCCAGAGCCTGCTCAATCGATGTTACGGTAGTGACACCTTCGATCTTTAGTGTCTCATCACGGCTAATAACAATATTCAAGCGACCAGGTAAAGGGCGACCAATAGACTCATAGGTTTTGCGTCCCATCACAACCGGTTTTCCCATGGTACAACGCTTAAACCAAGCGAAATCGGCGGGAAGGTGCCAAGGCATTTGATTGTCTTTGCCAATGATGCGATTGTCGGCCATCGCGGCAATCATACTAATGATCATGTTAGGTCCTTATACAATAGGTCTGCGGCGATAGAATAACAGCCCTGGAACCGCAAGACCAACTGCTAAACCTGCAATAATAAACATGGCCTTAAGAAAGTTTTCCATACAGGTTGCAACAAGCTCGGGTGAGTAGCCAACATGATTGATCTCTACCATAGCGATCATTGCTTTGTAAGCAAACACACCCGGCACCATCGGGATCAAAGCAGCCACAGTAAACACTTTTGGATGCGCGAGAAAACGGTGAGACCAGTACACACCAATCATCCCAACTAACGTCGCAGCAAAAAAGGTTGCCCACTCAATAGGAATGCCAAACTGCATCATCAAGTAGCGGCTACCATGACCAATCGCGCCACCAACAGCGCAATACACTAAAGCTCTTTGTGGCACGTTAAAAACCAATGCAAATCCTACGGCGGGAATCGCCGCAAAAAACATGTCATTCAACAGGCCAAACATCAAATCAAATAAACTCATTAGATTGCCCACCCCCAAATTCCAGTTACACTCATCGCAGCAACGATCCCCAAACATGTCGCCAACGTTAGTAAACTAGCCATCACAAATCGAGCAATCCCCATATTAATGTGGCCTTTCAACATATCTGCGACAGAGTTAATGAGTGGGAAACCAGGTACAAGCATTAATACCGACGATGCCATTGCTACGGTAGGTAGATTACCGATTTGGTAAATTTCCGCCTGTGCTGAAATTAAGGTAGTCACAAAAGCGGTCGCAGCAAAGTTCAATAGAGGGTTGAAATGACGATGACCAATTTCTTGGCGAACGATCATGCCACCAGCTGAAGCTAAAAAGGTCATGATGAAGACTCCCCAATCACCACCAGCTAGATGACTGAATGCCGCACAAGACAAGCCAATCATAAACACCACCAACCAGCGGTTATAACGCTCTGGACTGATAGCGTTCAGCTTTTTCTGCGCCATGGTTGAATCGAGCAAACCACGTTCCATCATGATACAGATTCGTTGAATTTGCGTAATAACGCGCATATTGATGCCACGATCAGCGCAGCTTCGGGTGGTGGTGATGCAATGCCCATCCATTACCGTCGTCACAACCAATGCATTAGCTGATAGTGCTACCGCAACTTCATTCACCCCACAAGCAAGGCCAATACGACGCATAATATCGCTCACAAGAGTACTTTCAGCACCATGAGCAAGTAGCATTTGTCCGGCTTGGGCGACAAGACGAGAAATCGATCGTTGAGTAGATACCGCCAACTCTCTAGGCGGTATGGTTTCTAGAGTCATAAATAAGTCTAATTCCTTTTAGGGTGTTACTCATTCATACGCGCGAGGGCCAAACTAACCCTCAAAAAACACGACGTATCGGTTATTGTGCCGTAAATCACATCACCTAAATATGATTTAGATACAAAAAAAGCCGCAATAAATAATTGCGGCTTAATGAATTATAGGCAAACAGGCATTGTTTGACCGTTCTGATTAGTCACGAACGTAGACAACGTGACCGTCATCTTCTTCATCGTCCCAGTCATCCCAATCGTCGTCATCTTCAGTGATAACGTCTTTACCCGCCATCGCATCTTTATGGTAATCATCCCACATGAAGTTAACTTTATCTTCTTCAGCCACTTCTTCCTCTTCGCGAGGTAGGTTATCCATAAAGTCAGCCAGTTTGTAACAAAGCTCTTTAGTACCGTTACGATTGATCGCCGAGATCTTAAAGTACTCGTCTTCCCAACCTAGTGCGTCTAAGATTTCTTGGATCTTCTCATTCGCTTCTTCTTCAGGCATTAGATCAACTTTGTTGAACACTAACCAGCGCGGCTTACTTGCCAGTTTTTCGCTGTATTGTTCTAATTCATCAATGATCGTCAATGCATTTTGCACCGGATCGGACTGATCAATTGGCATAATATCGATCATGTGCAGCAACACTCGACAACGCTCTAAGTGCTTCAAGAATCGAATACCAAGGCCAGCGCCATCTGCTGCACCCTCGATCAAACCAGGGATGTCTGCAACAACAAAACTTTTCTCTGGTACGACACTTACGACACCCAAGCTTGGGATCAACGTCGTGAATGGGTAATCAGCGACTTTCGGTTTTGCTGCTGATACTGCGCGGATAAAGGTTGATTTACCAGCATTAGGTAGACCAAGCATACCCACATCAGCAAGAAGCAATAGCTCAAGGCGAATTTCGCGTACTTCACCCTTTGTACCCAATGTTCTCTGACGAGGCGCGCGGTTTACTGAAGATTTGAAACGCGTGTTACCTAGACCGTGCCAACCGCCTTTTGCGATCATCACTTTCTTACCGTGTTCAGCAACTTCCGCCACGATTTCATTTGTGTGGATATCCACAGCGCGCGTACCCACAGGTACACGAAGAACGATGTCTTTACCACGCTTACCTGTACAGTTACCACCGCGACCGTTTTCACCACGCTCAGCTTCGTAGAAGCGCTGGAAACGGTAATCAATCAGGGTATTTAGGTTTTCATCGGCTTGGATATAAACATCACCACCGTCACCGCCATCACCGCCATCAGGGCCACCTTTAGTGATGAATTTTTCACGCCAGAAACTGACAACACCACTACCGCCATCACCAGCCTGAACTTTTACTACCGCTTCATCTACGAACTTCATCTTTTACTCCGACTACTTCGTGCGTGGATTAAATCTTACTATGTCATCCGACAATTTTAGCAGATGACAGATCTAAGCTCCCAGATTCAAATCGCTTAGGATCTTAGCGAGAAACTTCGATATGTCGACTGCCACAAATAAAAAACCCCGCCGATTCGGCAGGGCTTTTGAATTCAGCTTAAAGCTATTAAGTAATTTGGTTAAAAACCTAATTACTCAGCTTCGATGCTTACAAACTTACGGTTCTTAGGACCTTTCACTTCGAACTTCACTTTACCTTCAGTAAGAGCGAATAGAGTGTGGTCTTTACCGATACCTACGTTGTTACCAGCGTGGAACTTAGTACCACGTTGACGAACGATGATGTTACCTGCAAGTACAGATTCACCACCGAAACGCTTAACACCTAGACGTTTGCTTTCTGAATCGCGGCCGTTACGAGTAGAACCACCAGCTTTTTTGTGTGCCATTGTTAAACTCTCCTAATAGATTAAGCGTTGATACCAGTGATCTTCACTTCAGTGAACCACTGACGGTGACCCTGTTGCTTACGAGAGTGCTTACGACGACGGAACTTAACGATTTTAACTTTATCGCCACGACCGTGTTGTACAACTTCAGCAACAATTTTGCCGCCCTCTACAAGAGGAGCACCAACTTTGATGTCTTCGCCGTTAGCAACAAGAAGAACTTTATCAAATTCTACAGTTGCACCAGTTTCAACGTCTAATTTCTCTAAACGAAGAGTTTGACCTTCGCTTACACGGTGTTGTTTACCACCAGATTGGAAAACAGCGTACATATTTTACTCCGCTTTTTCCGCACAGCCTTTCTTGAGGGTGTGCGCTAAACTAATCATCAATAGGGCGCAGATTCTACAGAATAGATGCTCCTATGACAAGCCATATTTTGAAAAAATTGGCGAAAAGCTAATCGCCAAAGAAAAGTGCGGCAATCATGCCCTTTAGTAATGTATTAATCAACGTTTTTTAGTGTATTATTCGACAATTATATAAATCGAATAAGCCTTGCAGGGTCTAACTTCAGCCGGATATACGATGGATTTTAAAACTATCCAAGCGCTTACTGCCGATGACATGGCAAAAGTGAATGAAACAATTCAAGCCCAACTTAATTCTGATGTCTCTTTAATCAACCAGCTCGGTTTTTATATCGTGAGTGGTGGAGGCAAACGTCTAAGACCGCTTTTAGCGATACTGTCAGCCCGTGCACTTGGTTACCAAGGCAATGGTCATACAATGGCAGCTGCGTTTATTGAGTTCATCCATACAGCGACTTTGCTGCATGATGACGTGGTAGATGAATCAGACATGCGCCGTGGTAAAGCCACTGCGAATGCAGCATTTGGCAATGCGGCTAGCGTATTAGTTGGGGACTTTATCTATACACGCTCATTTCAGATGATGACGGAACTAGGATCCATGAAGATCCTTAAACTAATGAGCAATGCCGTAAACGTGATCGCCGAAGGTGAAGTACAGCAGTTGATGAACTGTAACGACCCTGACACGACAGAAGAAAGCTACATGCAAGTCATCTACTCTAAGACTGCGCGCTTATTTGAATCCGCAACTCAAATCGGTGCAATCTTAAATGATGCTCCTGAGCATGTGGAAATCGCAATGCAAAATTACGGTAAGTATCTAGGCACTGCGTTTCAGCTCATTGATGACGTCATGGATTACACTTCTGATGGCGAAGACATGGGTAAAAATGTGGGTGATGACTTGGCCGAAGGCAAGCCAACTTTACCTCTGCTCCATGCTATGCGTAATACCACACCAGAAAACGCCATCATGATTCGTGAAGCGATTGAGAAAGCGAATGGCATGGATCGCTTAGAAGAAATTCTTGCGGTCATGAAAGAAGCAGGCTCTCTGGAATACACAACGCAAAAAGCTCTAGAAGAAGCAGACAAAGCAATCGCAGAACTATCAGTGTTGCCAGAGTCTGAATACAAACAAGCGCTTGTTACTCTGGCTCATGTCGCAGTACAACGCACGAAGTAATCAATAGCTACCCATAACGCAAGACTTATAGCAAAAAGGAAGAGCATGCTCTTCCTTTTTTACGTTTGATACCTAATGACGACGCCGGAGGCGCTAGTAATATCTGTCACTACCGCCATGCAGTTGTGGATCATCTTCTATTTCATCAAAGCTAACGGCGAGCTGCTGTTCAGTCCCTTGTTTGGACAACAATACTGTCTCTGCTTCATGATCGACCACTAATATCGTACCGACGCCTTGTTGGCACTCAACAACCATGCCTTTACGGATTCGACTCGCTTCCATCATCTTCTCCTTCACTACGTGGTTTTATTCGACCATTTTTACGAAGTTGAGAAATCAAGGATCAAAAAAGCCGATCAAAATGATCGGCTTTCTTCTTATATAGGCTTTCTAGATTACTTTGCGAATTCAACACCAATGTTGATGTCGCCATTTAGTGTTTCTAGCATACCGTCTAATGCAGACTTTTCGTAATCGCTGAGTTTGCCGTAGCTTAGTACTTCTTCAACGCCTTCTTTACCCAGTTTCACAGGTTGCGCGAAGTACGTCGCGTGTTCGCCGTCGCCTTCAACGTAAGCGCACTCAACTACGCCTTCTTCACCTTGAAGAGCACGAACCAGAGACAGACCAAAGCGACATGCAGCTTGGCCCATTGATAGTGTTGCACTACCACCACCCGCTTTCGCTTCTACAACTTCAGTACCTGCATTTTGAATACGTTTCGTTAATGCTTCTACTTCTTCAGCTGTAAACTCAACACCTTCCACTTGAGACAGTAGAGGTAAGATCGTTACGCCAGAGTGACCACCAATTACTGGCACGCGAACGTCACCTGGATCTTTGTCTTTTAGCTCAGCAACAAACGTTTCTGAACGGATAACATCCAACGTTGTTACACCAAATAGACGACGCTTATCATAAACACCCGCTTTTTTAAGAACTTCAGCAGCAATTGGCACTGTTGTATTTACAGGGTTTGTGATGATACCAACACAAGCTTTCGGACAAACAACCGCAATCTTCTCCGCTAGCGATTTAACGATACCAGCGTTTACATTAAATAGATCCGCACGATCCATACCTGGCTTACGCGCAACACCAGCAGAAATTAGCACAACATCCGCGCCTTCTAGTGCTGGAGTAGGATCTTCACCAGCGTAACCTTTGATAGAAACTGGCGTAGGGATGTGGCTAAGATCAGCGGCCACACCAGGAGTTACTGGAGCAATATCATATAGGGCTAGATCAGAACCAGCAGGAAGACGGTTCTTAAGTAGAAGGGCCAGGGCTTGACCGATGCCACCAGCGGCACCAATAACGGCTACTTTCATGTAGTTCTCCTTGAGAGTATTTCTCTTATAAACGTATTCGTAGGGTAGTTTGTAACCAACTTAAATAAAGCTATCGGAATCACAACTTGATTACAATCAATTAACGCTAGCTTTGCGACCTCGCGCAACTCGCTGTTACCGTGCTACAAATGGGGCTTGGATTATTCTTTTATTCTGTTGAAATGACAAGGAATTCAAGAAAACAGATACAGCCCTACTTCAGCGCGCTAAAGAATTCTATGTGGTATATAGTTTACAGTGACGCATCTAACATAATCCTGGGACTCTTTGGCACCGCCTGAATATATATGCGAGAATATGCAAAATTGCTGACCCGTAATAAGAGATTTGTAATGACTATGCGCAATTCAGAAAAACAAGACAACTTAGTTCGCGCCTTTAAAGCCCTGTTAAAAGAAGAAAGCTTTGGCTCACAGGGCGAGATTGTTGACGCACTCAAACAGCAAGGGTTTGAGAGTATCAACCAATCTAAAGTCTCACGTATGCTGACTAAATTTGGCGCCGTCCGTACGCGCAATGCAAAAATGGAAATGGTTTACTGTCTTCCTGCTGAGCTAGGTGTCCCAACAGTCAGCAGCTCTCTGCGTGAACTGGTACTAGACATCGATCGTAATGCAGCGTTAGTGGTAATTCACACCGGCCCAGGTGCAGCACAGTTGATTGCTCGCTTGCTTGATTCACTCGGTAAATCCGAAGGTATTCTTGGCGTTGTCGCGGGTGACGATACCATTTTCATTACGCCAACCATGGCAATTACGACTGAGCAACTCTTCAAATCAGTGTGCGAGCTGTTCGAATATACTGGTTAAGTTCTATAAAGCTTCAATCAGCTAACTCATTGTGGGTTATAAAAGAAGTCTCATTTTGTAGCCCATAATTTATGTAAATTTTTTGCTTACTCCGCTCGTTCTTTAACCACCCATTTTGTGATTAACATCACGCAATTGATCTTTTTCATTTCAGTCACTAAACGTTAATTAAGTAATTGTTATAAAAAGAATTAAATCACAAATTGAATCCTATCCCCTGATACAAAATTCAGACTTATCAACTATAACATTTAACAATTGGATAATTTTCTGCCAATTTTTTGTTATGATTCGCTCGCTTTTTCAAACGATTGGATTGAAAAAGGTGCCGTTTCCAAATAGGAAACTCCAGAAGTGATTTATGGTTATTTCCGGGTAAATAATGAATATAAGGAAGGGAAATTCATGGCATTTAACAAACTTCTCAAAGTAGGCGCTATCGCTGCAGCCGTAATGGGCGCAGGCGCAGTTAACGCTCAAGAGTTTATTACCATCGGTACTGGCTCTGTGACTGGTGTTTACTACCCAACTGGTGGTGCTATCTGTAAGTTGGTAAATAAAGGTCGTAAAGACCACAACATCCGTTGTTCAGTAGAATCGACTGGTGGCTCAATTTACAACGTTAACACTATCCGTGCAGGCGAATTAGATTTTGGTATCGTGCAATCGGATTGGCAGTACCACGGCTACAACGGTACGAGCAAGTTTGAAGAACAAGGCCCGTACAAGAAGCTACGCGCAATGTTCTCTCTTCATACAGAACCTTTCAACATCATTGCGCGTGCAGATTCAGGTATTGAAAACGTTGAAGACCTGAAAGGTAAGCGAGTAAACATCGGTAACCCAGGCTCTGGTGACCGTGCAACGATGGGCGTTGTCATGGAAGCGATGGGTTGGACAAACGACAGCTTCAAATTGGCGTCTGAGCTAAAAGGCTCTGAACGCTCTCAGGCACTTTGTGATAACAAAATTGACGCCTTCATTTACATGGTCGGCCACCCGAACGGTTCAATCAAAGAAGCAACCACATCATGTGATGCGAAGCTAGTTTCAGCAACAGGCCCTAAAATCGATAAAATTGTTGCCGACAACCCATACTACGCCTTTAGCTCAGTACCGGCTGGTATGTACCGCGGTACAGACAAAGACGTAAACAGCTTTGGTGTTGCAGCAACAATGGTAACGACCTCTGATGTTTCAGACGATGTCGCTTACAACGTGGCAAAAGCTGTGTTTGAAAACTTTGATACCTTCAAACGTCTACACCCTGCATTCGCAAACTTGAAGAAAGAAGACATGGTGAAAGCTGGTCTTTCTATTCCTCTTCACCCAGGTGCAGAAAAATACTACAAAGAAATGGGTCTAATTAAGTAATTACCTCAGACTCTACATACAGGCAGGAAAGAATATTTTCTGCCTGTTTGAGCATACAGGTTGTAGCACGTTCTAACTGTATGCTTCATTCGCCAGTTTTCTTCTGAAAACTGCGAGCTCATACCCAAGAAAACTTAAACGCCGCCTAACAGAGTATCCAACAATCAACACTTTGAGTTCAGGCAGCAAAATACTCGAAAGCAAACTTCGCTCCATTCACTACACTGATAGAGGCGAAGTGTGGTTCTCGATAAAAATCAGACAGGACCATCAATAATAAGGAAAAAGTACATGGCGACGAATCAAGCTCCGTCACAAGATGTGCAAGAAATGGTGGCTCAGGCAGACACAGGTGCACGTAGCCCTTCGGGAATGCAAGGACGAATCCTTTGGTTTGTTCCTCTGTGTTGGTCACTATTTCAATTATGGTACGCATCCCCGTTACCATTTATTTTCAATTTTGGCGTACTGAACGACACGGAAGCGCGATCTATCCACCTTACTTTCGCGATCTTTTTGGCTTTCACTGCTTATCCAGCGATGAAGAATTCTCCTCGCGATCATATCCCTCTTGTTGATTGGATACTCGCGTTGGCTGGCAGCTTTTCAGCAGCCTATATATACCTTTTTTATACCGAGCTAGCAGGACGCTCAGGCGCACCGACAACGGTTGATATCGTTGTTGCTGTTATCGGTATGATCCTCCTTTTAGAAGCAACACGCCGAGCTCTTGGTCCACCATTGATGGTCGTGGCTGCTGTTTTCCTTACTTACACCTTTGCAGGCCCTTACATGCCTGACGTTATCGCACACAAAGGGGCAAGCTTGAACAAGGCCATGTCCCACTTGTGGCTAACAACAGAAGGCGTATTTGGGGTTGCGCTAGGTGTTTCTACCTCTTTTGTCTTCTTGTTTGTATTGTTTGGAGCAATGCTGGAACGCGCTGGTGCTGGTGCTTACTTCATTAAAGTTGCCTTCTCGTTACTTGGCCATATGAAAGGTGGTCCAGCTAAAGCGGCCGTTGTTGCATCAGGTTTATCTGGTCTGGTTTCTGGTTCTTCAATCGCAAACGTAGTAACAACTGGCACCTTTACGATTCCACTGATGAAGCGTGTTGGCTTTCCCGGCACAAAAGCGGGTGCGGTAGAGGTAGCGGCTTCAACCAATGGTCAGTTAACACCGCCAATCATGGGTGCAGCAGCATTTTTGATGGTGGAATACGTCGGTATCTCCTACGTTGAGGTGATTAAAGCTGCCCTACTTCCAGCGCTAATCTCTTATATTGCTTTAATTTACATTGTTCACCTTGAAGCATGTAAAGCAGGCATGACGGGCCTTCCTCGTCGCCACAACCCAACACTAGTACAAAGTCTGCTGTCCTTTACTGGCACAATCTTAGGATTATGTGTGATCAGCGCATTGGTTTACTACGGAGTGGGTTGGACAAAGGACGTCTTTGGTGATGCCGCGACACCAATTGTTACCGTCGCACTATTAATCGCGTACGTTGGGTTGGTGAAAGTCTCAGCAAATCACGTGCAAGATGGCGCAATTGAGATTGATGCAGAATTAACAGAAGTACCTGATCCTGGCCCAACCGTTAAGTCAGGCTTGCACTACCTACTCCCTATCGTCGTATTGGTTTGGTGTTTGACTGTCGAACGTTTCTCACCTGGCCTTTCGGCATTCTGGGCAACGGTGTTCATGATTTTCATTTTGCTTACTCAACGTCCGTTGATTGCACTGCTGTCAAAGCAAGGTGACATGCTTCAGCAAACCAAAGATGGCTTTGTCGATCTTGCCGAGAGCTTAGTTTCTGGTGCGCGCAATATGATTGGTATCGGCGTTGCAACCGCGGCAGCGGGCACCGTTGTTGGTGTTGTTACACTAACGGGTATCGGCCTAGTGATGACCGACTTCGTCGAGTTTATCTCTGGTGGCAGCATCATTCTTATGCTGCTCTTTACCGCCATCATTAGCTTGGTTCTGGGGATGGGTCTGCCAACAACGGCGAACTACATCGTGGTCTCTACGCTAATGGCGCCGGTTATTGTTACGCTCGGCGCAGCGCATGGCTTAATTATTCCGTTGATAGCGGTGCACTTGTTCGTTTTCTACTTTGGTATTTTGGCCGACGATACCCCACCTGTAGGCCTTGCGGCTTTTGCAGCAGCAGCAATTGCGAAATCAGATCCAATTCGTACCGGTATCCAAGGTTTTACTTACGATATTCGAACCGCTATTTTGCCGTTCATGTTTGTGTTCAATACCCAGCTATTGTTAATGGGGATCGACTCTTGGTGGCATTTGGCACTCACGGTCATCTCATCGATCATTGCAATGCTGATTTTCTCTGCGGCAACTCAAGGGTGGTGGTTCACGCGTAACAAGTGGTGGGAAACAGTCCTATTATTAGTACTGACGTTTTCGTTTTTCCGTCCAGGTTTTTGGTGGGACATGCTGTACCCAGCGAAAGTTCTTTCTCCTGGCGTTGAGGTAGCTCAAATCACGGAAACACTAAATGTAGGAGAATCATTGGAGTTACGTGTTGCCGGTGAAAACCTTGAGGGCGACTACATTGAGAAAACGGTTCGTCTTCCATTCGAAGACAGTGCGACAACAGCAGACGCACGTATTTCATCTATGGGTCTGATGCTGACCGAAAGTGACAACAAAATGATTGTCGATATGGTTGAATTTGGTAGTCCAGCAGAGTCCGCAGGTATCGACTTTGATTGGGAAATCAAGTGGGTTATCCAGGATGCAGACCGTCCGATGAAAGAGTGGGTGTTTGTACCATGCTTAATGATTTTGCTGGTGCTTGCAATGAACCAAAAACGTCGTGCTCGTAAGGAACAATTGAGCGCATAACCGATTTGGCCCCGAGGATAAAGGGGCCTTAATGAGAGACATTGAATGTACAAACAAATTCTTGTTCCGGTTGATCTAAATGACCAAGGCTTTTCAGACCGAGCGGTTGAACTAGCGGTTTGGCAGGCAAAGCAAGCAAATGCTCAAATCCATCTTCTGACGGTACTACCTGGTATTCACATGTCGATGGTTGCCACATACTTTCCGAAAGATGCTGCGGCCAAAATGAAGCAAGACGTGAAGCAGCAACTAAAAACTTTCGCTAATGAGCATATTGCTGAAGATGTGGTTTACCAAGTGCATGTTGCTGAAGGCAAGGCCTACGCGACCATTCTTGATTATGCAGAACGTTTAGGCGCTGATCTCATCATTATGCCAAGTCACAAGCGCTCTAAAATCAATAAAGTAATGCTTGGCTCTGTCGCGAGTAAGGTTGTGGAATATTCTCCAATCAATGTGATGGTCGTAAAACCGCAAGGCTAAGTAAATACAGAAACGAAAAAGGACGCTAACATTAGCGTCCTTTTTATATTAAACAAGTAAGGGTTATGCCATCATTGGGTAATCGGTATAACCTTCTGCTCCACCCAAATAAAAGTGTTCTGGTTTCGCCTCATTAAGAGGTGCATTTTTCTTAAATCGCTCAACTAAATCTGGGTTTGCGATAAAGGGAACGCCAAATGCGACCACATCAACTTTGTTTTCTGCAATTGCTGTTGCCGCTTCTTGTGCACTGTAGCCCACGTTCGCCATTAAGTGACCTTGATAGTTTTCGCGTGCTGGCTTGAGAACATCTGCTTTTTGTACGCCTTTCAGATCCGCACGCATCACGTGCCAATAAGCAAGATCGAAAGAATTAAGTTGCTCTGCTAAGTAACGCACCAAGCCAACTGGATCACTGTCTTTCATGTCATTAAATCCATTTAGCGGAGATGTGCGCAGACCGACTCTTCCAGGTCCCCATACCTCAACGACTTCTTTCACTATCTCAAGTAAAAATCGAGCACGATTTTCAACCGAGCCACCGTATTCATCGGTACGTAAATTTGAACCGTCACGAAGGAAGTTATCAATAAGATAACCATTGGCGCCATGTATCTCGACCCCATCAAAGCCGGCTTTCTTGGCGTTTTCTGCACCTTGTTTAAACCCCGCAACAATGGAAGCTATCTCATCCACTTCGAGTGCTCGTGGTACCGTATATGCTTGCTTACCCGAAGGGGTATGGACTAATTCATCACGAATGGCCAATGCGCTCGCCGCTACAGGTGTTTTTCCTTCATTCAGATCAGGATGACAAGCTCGTCCCGCATGCCAAATTTGCAGTACAATCTTACCGCCTCTCTCATGAACCGCATCCGTTACCTTTTTCCAAGCTGCGATTTGCTCTTCGCTGTAAATGCCCGGCTCTGCCATGAAAGCAGACGTACCTTCCATCACCATGGTGCATTCAGCAATGATAAGTCCGGCACTCGCACGTTGAGCGTAGTATTCAACCATAAGGTCATTAGGAATATGGTCCGCACCAGCACGAGCTCGCGTTAAAGGCGCCATAATGGCACGGTTATCTAATGCTAATTGACCGAGTTCGATAGGAGAAAATAAGTCTACAGAGTTGGACATGTTGTTTACCTCAAATGACAATAACTTGATGGCTAAGGATGAGATGCCAGACTATAATCAGATTAATATTGAAACAATATGGATAATTGAAAGTGATTGTTCGCAATTTAGAAACAATTGACTTTAGAACGCTTTCTATCTTTGTCACAAGCTGTCGACTACTGAGCTTAACCAAGTGCGCGCTGGAGTTAAACCTACCAAAATCTACTGTTAGCAAAGCCATAACCAAACTCGAACAACACTTTGAAGCCAAACTCCTAGAGCGCACAACCCGAAAGTTAGTGATCACCGAAGCTGGCCAAATGGTTTTAGAGCGTGCTGCAAGCTTAGTTGAGGAATTCCACTCAATTGGCCATGACGTTCAGGAGATGGAACAACAGATCCAAGGCCGGCTGCGGATTTCCGCGCCACCAGCGTTGGATGCGTATATGGCGGAGCACATCTTTTTGCCATTTTTAAAACAATGGCCAAAAGTACAAATTGCGTTAGAAGCATCGAACGATTTTGTTGATCTGTTTTCACACGGCTTTGATATGGCAATTCGAGTCGGTCAGATAGTTGATGATCGATTGATCGCAAAAAAATTAGGCTATACCACTCGAGTCCTGGCTGCTAGCCCTGAGTATTTAGCTGAGTTCGGCGTACCTGAAACGCCAGAAGATCTGACAAAACACAACTGTTTGAGGTATCAATATGTTTCAGAAATAGGGCCTTGGACGCTGATCTCACACGATAATACCGTCAATGTTTCAATAACCAGTAACTTCTCAAGTACAACTGTAGAAGCAATATTGAAAGGCGCACTTAAAGGACTAGGCATCGCTAACTTACCTGTGCAGAACATGACGCAAGAGCTAGAAAGTGGCACCTTAGTCAGAGTGTTACCGCAATGGCACACGGTACCAATGCCTATTTATTTAGTCTATCGTCCTGGAGCAAACCGCCCACGGCGTGTACAAGCAATGATTGACCATATCATGAGCTTAAGATCTCAATTTGAATTTGGACCTCGGCATGGTTTGTGTTGCGGAGAAGCATAACCTAGCAACTATCAGGCACTAGCATGCTGCTCGGATAAATGCCGCAAGCTTCTCACTAGCATGCTGTTCACTCAATGCAGACATATCACCCGCGGCTTCCACTTTACCATCTGCCACAAACACAAAGTGGCTGGCAATCGCTTTGGCATCGCTTAAATGGTGCGTGACCATCAATACGGTTATTCCCCGCTCTGCTGCGAGTTTTTTTACCAAGCTCAGCATCTCTTCACGCAACACCGGATCAAGCGCCGAGAACGGCTCATCCAATAGCCACATGGGATGAGGCTGAACAAAACAACGCGCTAAGGCAACACGTTGACGCTGGCCACCAGAAAGATGCTCTGGCAAACGGTCGAGGTACTCTGCAACACCAACTTGCTGCGCGGCTTGTTCAATCTGACGATTTTGGTCCACCGTAAGCTTTAGCCCTGGGTGTAAGCCCAAACCGATGTTGTCACGCACCGATAAGTGAGCAAACAAATTGTGCTCTTGGAACAACATAGAGAACGGACGCAGATAAGGCTCTTTACGCACAATGGACTCACCATCAACACAAATATCACCACGGTCAGGATGGATGAATCCTGCCACCAACGCCAGCAAGGTTGACTTCCCTGCCCCACTTGGTCCCATCAGCGACACAATCTGTCCTTGCTCAATCGTTAAGTCAAAACGAAACAGTTCACGTTGGTAGGTGTACTGCACATCATCCAACACTAACATTACGCTCTCTCCTTCGTTTTCAATACTTTCTCAATCAAGGCAAAACAGCCCACACTCAACAACAATAGGGTCACCGATACCACCGCAGCCGCGTCCATCTGATAACTGCCAAGCAACTGGAATAAATACAGAGGTAAAGTGCGGAACTCTTGTCCACCAAACAGTGCGATGGCACTTAAATCCCCTATTGCAAACATAAAGCTGATCGCAAACGCATGTGCAAACGGCTTGCGTAGCGCCTGCCACTCCACCACTTTAAACCGTTGCCAGCCACGCATGCCTAAGCTGGCACATACATACTGATACTGTTGTTCAATGTGCAGCATTGGCTGCGCTAGCGTTTTGATCACGTAAGGCAAAGCCATCAAACCGTTCACCAAAATCACGACAAAAAATGCCAAGCTAAAAACATCGGTAAATGCGCGCAGTAGTAAGAATAAACCGGTGCTAATCACCAGACCTGGAGTCACCAAAATAATGGTGCCGATTAACTCTATCTGATCGGCTCGCGTGTTTTTGTACTGCAACCGCCAACGGCGACTGGTCAATAGTATGGACACCCCTGCAGCGACCGCAAGCGCGCTAGCGACACAGGCGACTTTGAGGGAGTTCAATAGCGCAAACCAAAAACGCTCATCGGTTAATACTGTCCAAACTTGTTGGTTGATGCCACTCAGTAACACCATCAATAACGGCGGTATTACCAGTAAAAAGGCACCTATGATCCAAAAGCTATCCCAAGCTTTTGACCACCCATGATCCTTCGTTAAATATTGCTGTACCGATGTGCTTCCAGCACTGATAGAAACAGGCCTTGTTAACTTCTGCACACCAATAGCAAGCAGTCCACATAACAGCATCTGCCACAGCGCCAATAACGCCCCAGCTTGTAAATCAAAATCAAACTTAATCGCTTGGTAAATGGCCAATTCAATGGTGGTGGATTTTGGCCCGCCCCCCAACGCCATTACAGTGGCAAAACTGGTAAAGCACAACATAAACACCAACCCACAAACGTGGGGAAGCTGCTGCCTTAAACGCGGCCATTCTACCCAGCGAAACTTATCCCAATGGCTCATCCCAAGATGCGCGCAAAGCTTATGCTGCTCGGCAGGAATAGACTCCAAGGCTTGCAGAAGCAATCGTGCCGCGTAAGGTAAATTAAAGAACACATGGGCGAGTAAAATGCCGTTCAAACCGTAAATAGAGAATGGCAGTTTAGTGTCGAAACTTTGCAACCACTGCGCCAACAAACCACTGTTGCCATAAATCGCTAACAGCCCAAAAACACCAACCAAAACCGGCAAAACCAGTGTCGATGCAAACAGCTTAAGCAGTAATGATTTACCAATAAATTGGCGACGCGAAAGTGCGTGCGCTACTGGAATGGCAAAGCCAACACTGAGCAATGTGGAAAGAAACGCTTGGTAGAAACTGAACTTGGTGACATGTTGATAGTACGGGTCGCCCCATACCACAGACACATCAAGTGAAGGGGCTTGAACAATCAAAGCACCTAGGGCAGAAATAACAAAGGTCGCGATGATCATCGCGACCCCTAAACCTATTTTTGGAACAGAATTCAAAGGTAAAACCTATCTCATTCAGATGAGGGTGGAAACGTCAGCTAAAACGTCAATGCGCTTTGCCATTCGCGAATCCAAGACTTACGCATTTTTGCCACTTCATCAGCACTAAAGCTCAACGACTTGCTTGGAACACTCAAAGTTTCAAAACCTTTAGGTAACTCAACGTCAGTGACTGGGTACATCCAGTTACCCGTTGGCATCGCCGATTGGAACTCATCACTTAAAATGAAACTCATAAATTGATCAGCAAGTTCTGAGTTTTTTGCCCCTTTCACTTTGGCGGCTACTTCAACTTGCATGTAGTGGCCTTCAGCAAAATTCGCCGTAGCAAACTTCGAATCGTTTTCCGCAATTAAGTGGTACGCAGGTGAAGTGGTGTAAGAAAGCACTAAATCGGACTCACCATTGAGGAACATAGAATACGCCTCAGACCAACCTTTCGTGACCGTTACGGTTTTGCTCGCTAGCTTCTGCCACGCTTGCGTCACATCGTCGCCATAAATAGATTTCATCCATAGCATTAAGCCTTGGCCCGGCGTTGAAGTCCGCGGATCTTGGTAAATCACTTTCAGATCGTCGCGCGTTTCCACCAGCTCTTTCATGCTTTTCGGCGGATTAGCCAGTTTCTCTTTGTTGTACACAAACGCGAAGTAGCCGTAATCGTACGGTACAAACGTCGTGTCACTCCAACCGTTTGGTAACACTGTATTGGACGTATCTACATTGTGCTCGGCAAGCAGACCGGTTTTCTTCGCTTCTGCCATCAGATTGTTATCCAAACCTAATACGATGTCCGCTTTGCTATTACCGCCTTCAAGACGAAGACGATTCAGAATCGACACACCATCGTCCAACGCTACGAAGTTAACGTCACAGCCACATTTTGCTTCAAAAGCTTGCTCGATTTTAGGACCCGGCCCCCAATCTGCGGCAAAAGAATCGTAGGTATAAATAGTTAATGGGTTTTCAGCAGCAAACGCTGAAGTTGAAGTAATTACAGCTAGGGCAATCAGATTTAGAGTGGGTTTCACTGCTCGCTCTCCATGAGTATTTCAGAGAAATAAGTTGAGCGGCACAGGGTTTGAGGCGGCTATTAAGGACTTCCAATATCCAGACTCAATTCCTACGCCAGCATTATCTGGTTCAGGTAATACGGGTCCCTAGTTAAACACTTAGGTCTCAGCGCCCCAATGCATTGATTGACTCAATGCTAAATGGGTTTGCTCCCCGATGAGTTGGATGGATTGTAAAGGTATTTGAGTGGTTACACAATCAGCTCACGAGCGCTGGTCATAACCCCAACGAGGCACCAAACCTTGCTCAATACCTAAGTGGTCAAGAATTCTCGCCACCATAAAATCCACTAAGTCTTCAATACTCTTTGGCTGATGATAGAAGCCTGGAGCTGCTGGCATGATGGTGACGCCCATTTGCGACAGTTTGTGCATGTTCTCCAGATGTAGCGTTGAAAATGGTGTTTCGCGAACCACGAGCAACAGCTGCCCGCGCTCTTTCATTACCACATCAGCGGCCCGCTCGATCAAGTTATCTGACATACCATGCGCAATCGCTGCAACGCTTCCCGCAGAACATGGGCAAACCACCATTTGCTTTGGTGCAGCAGAACCAGACGCAACCGGTGAGAACCAGTCATCTTTACCGCAAACGGTGATGTTATTTCGATTGCAGTTCAGGTGCTCTACCAATGCTTGCTGCGCCGCTTCTGGGCCACTTGGTAGCTTAAGATTATGCTCGGTTGCCATCACAACACGAGCCGCCGAAGAAATCAGAACGTAGACATGATAATCCGCCGCAACCAAGCATTCTAAAAGACGAAGGCCGTAGGGAGCACCAGAAGCACCCGTTAATGCCAACGTGATGGCTTTTTTATGAGAGGGTTGTGTTTTGTTTTGCATATCAATCAGGCTTTTTGTTTTAACTGCTCAAGAAGTTTTCCGTGAATACCACCAAAGCCACCGTTGCTCATGACTAGAATTTGGTCACCTGGTCGCGCACGTTCGACGATCTTGGCTACAAAGTTATCTATATCCGCATCGACAAACGCTGGCTGTGTGCATTGGTCGGCAATGTCTTGCACAGACCACTCGATATTATCTGGCTGGAACAAGAAGACTTCATCTGCACTGTGTAGTGACTCTGCAAGTGTGTTTTTGTGTACACCTCGCTTCATGGTGGCAGAACGCGGCTCCAACACAGCAAGGATGTGTTTTTCACCTACCTTGTTACGCAAACCACCGACAGTAAGTTCAATTGCCGTTGGGTGATGCGCAAAATCATCGTAAACCGTCACACCTTGTTCTTCACCTTTCAGCTCTAAACGGCGCTTGGTATTGATGAAACGCCCTAATGCCTGGCAAGCAAGATCCGGAGTGACTCCAACATGTCGTGCAGCAGCGATTGCCATCAGCGCATTATCCACATTGTGGTCACCCACCAAATTCCATTCGACGGTACCAACCTTCTCGCCTTGCAACGCAACGTCAAATTTTGAGCCATCAAGCACTAATTTGTGCGCTTGCCAGTCGCCATCAACACCTGAAAACTGCTTTTCTGTCCAGCAACCACGCTCGAATACATCCGCCAAAGCTTGGTCTTGCTTCGGAGCTAAGATTAAGCCATTGCCGGGAACCGTTCGCACTAAATGATGGAATTGGCGCTTGATCGCTTCTAGATCATCGAAGATATCAGCATGATCAAACTCAAGATTGTTCATGATTAAAGTGCGAGGATGGTAATGCACAAACTTAGAACGCTTATCGAAAAAAGCACTGTCATATTCGTCCGCTTCAACGACAAAAAACATGCTTTCACCCAAACGAGCAGACACTCCGAAGTTACCGAGTACCCCACCGACTAAGAAACCCGGTTGATAACCACAATCTTCAAGTATCCAAGCAAGCATGCTCGACGTAGTCGTTTTCCCATGTGTACCCGATACCGCCAATACCCACCGATCATGCAGCAAAAACTCGTTGAGCCACTGCGGGCCAGAGGTGTAACGCATGTTAGTGTTGAGCACATGCTCGACACACGGGTTGCCACGGCTCATGGCATTACCAATCACAACAAGGTCTGGTTGAGGGTCGAGTTGAGACGGGTCGAAGCCTTCAATAATTTCAATACCTTGAGACTCAAGCAACGTGCTCATCGGTGGGTAAACGTTGGCATCAGAACCAGTGACTTTATGCCCTAATTGGCGCGCTAAAATCGCAGCGCCGCCCATAAATGTGCCACAGATACCCAAGATATGAATGTGCATAAACTAAACCTTGTAATGCGTTCTTTAATGCTTTCATTATCGCGATTACCGCCTGAAAAGCGAGTGACTTTAGCCTTCTTCTTGCAGTCCCTTTCACAAATATGACAAGGTTGAACACAGACTGTACAACCTCTTGCTTACTGATGAATCCCTCAAACAAGTCTACAAATAAATTGAGATCTCAAACAGTTACTTCATTACCATTAAAAAGATCTGCGACTTAAACTTACATCCAGCGCAATCGTTTAACATCCATAAAGAGATGCTCACTTGCGCACTACCCCCAATGAAATGAAAATGTAAGGATTAACCATGTCAGGACTGCGCACCCTAGGCGAGTTCATTGTCGAAAAACAAGCGGATTTCCCCCACGCTAGCGGTGATCTATCATCCCTTTTAGCCTCCATTCGTTTAGCTGCAAAAATCGTTAACCGCGAAATCAACGCAGCGGGTCTCGGTGATATCACTGGTGCTGTAGGCACGGAAAATGTCCAAGGTGAAGATCAGCAAAAGCTCGATGTTTACGCGAACGATAAGTTCAAAGCCGCGCTTGAAGCTCGTGATCAAGTGTGTGGCGTTGCCAGTGAAGAAGAAGACGAAGCAGTTGCGTTCAATAAAGAACTCAACCAAAACGCCAAATATGTAGTATTGATGGACCCACTTGATGGTTCTTCTAACATCGATGTGAACGTCTCTGTTGGTACTATCTTCTCGATTTACCGTCGTGTTTCTCCAATCGGTACTCCACCAACTGAAGAAGACTTCCTACAACCTGGTCACAAACAAGTGGCTGCGGGCTACGTGATTTACGGCTCCTCCACCATGTTGGTATACACAACTGGTAACGGCGTAAACGGCTTTACTTACGACCCATCTATCGGCAGCTTCTGTCTTTCTCATGAAAACATGATGATTCCTGATGATGGTAAGATCTACTCCATCAACGAAGGTAATTACATTCGTTTCCCTCAAGGGGTGAAGAAGTACATCAAGTACTGCCAAGAAAACGTGCCAGAAGACGGTCGCCCATACACTTCTCGCTACATTGGCTCGCTGGTTGCTGATTTCCACCGCAACCTACTGAAAGGCGGTATCTACCTTTACCCAAGCACACAAAGCCACCCGCAAGGCAAGCTACGCCTGCTTTACGAATGTAACCCTATGGCATTCCTCATTGAGCAAGCTGGCGGCATTGCATCGGACGGCGTGAATCGCATTATGGACATCAAGCCTACTGAGTTGCACCAGCGTGTACCTTTCTTTGTGGGTTCGAAGAACATGGTTCGCAAAGTTGAAGAGTTCCTTGAACTGCACCGCGACGAAGAATAATTTCAGACCTTTGTCCAACGCGGCAGGTGTTTACCTGCCGCGTTTTTGTCGCTAAAGTGAAACGCGAATTTATCATCAGATGAAGCCGCTTTTGTGTGACTCATCGTTAATGAAAAGGAATATTCTAATGAGCTTAAACCATGTACCAGCAGGCAAGTCGCTGCCTGAAGATATCTATGTCGTTATCGAAATTCCTGCAAATGCAGATCCAATCAAGTACGAAGTAGATAAAGACTCTGGTGCTGTATTTGTCGACCGTTTCATGTCTGCACCAATGTTCTACCCATGCAACTATGGCTACGTGAACAATACCCTGTCTCTTGATGGCGACCCAGTCGACGTATTGGTACCAACACCATACCCACTCATGCCAGGTTCAGTCATTCGCTGCCGTCCTGTTGGCGTTTTGAAGATGACAGATGAATCGGGTGAAGATGCAAAAGTGTTTGCGGTTCCCCACTCAAAAATCTCGAAAGAGTACGAGCACATCCAAGATGTGGACGATATCCCAGAACTATTGAAAGCGCAGATCACGCAATTCTTTGAGCGTTACAAAGAGCTTGAAGCAGGCAAATGGGTGAAAGTGGATGGTTGGGCAGATGTTGCTGCCGCCAAAGCTGAAATCCTAGAATCTTACGAACGAGCTCAGAAAAAATAAGCATCACTGCTGATACAAAATTAAAAAGAGCTGCTCTAGGGCAGCTCTTTTGCTTTCATCTTACCTGTGTCAACTAGATAGGTGCGCCTGCTGAAGACATTCGTCCAGCGTCGTAGTCATGTTGAAAGAAGGGGTCAACATCATCACAAATGCCAAAATACGGCCGCCCGATAACACCGAGCATATAAGCACTTTGCTCACAATACTCTTGTTTGCCTTGCTGGTAACCCGCTTGATAAGCCATTATCAGTTCTGGCGTCGCATGGTTAACATCATCCAGCTTCGCAATTCGCTCCTCAGATAACTCCCGTAATCCATCTAAAGCTGACTGCCTACCAAACACTTGCCAATCGGTCACATTATTCGAAGTCGGTAGTGTTGTTTGTGCGCATGCAGCAAGAAGCAACGCCATTACTCCAATTACGAATGCTTTCATCGTGACTCCTTAGTGTTTAGCTCGTTGCTATTGATAATGTCAGTATAGCTCACACCTTTTGACACCAATCTCCGGAAGCGATTTCTTCGGTTAATTGCTCAGTATCTTGATATAAGTAGATCCAAGCTTGGCCAAAAGGCGTAACGATGCTCTCTCGGCGATATTCCACTGGCACATCTTCTAACCTATCTAGCTCAGATAAGGTTTCACTGTCAATCAGGTACACTTCACCTTGAATCGAGCGTTGCCCATCAGACAACGCTGGATAAGGGCCTAAGTCATACATTGCAAATTGAGCATCCGTTTCATGTAAACCAAGAAACTGCGCCGAGCGCAAATACTGATGGTTGTACTCTCCCTTGCGTAACGTGCCGTAGACAAAAATCAAATGCTGCATAACCACTCCTTAGTCATGACTGTGTATGCTTAGGTTAAAGCACTTTAATCGAACTCAAACTGATAGAGTAGGTCAACGGCGCTATCTACACCAGATACTGCTTCTAAATACAAGTCTTGCATCAATCGGTAACGCACAGTGAACTCACCTAGGGAGTTAAAGATGCCGACACCATATTTCACCTGCAAACCTGGCAGAATATAACCACTCACCGTCACTTGCGAATCATCGCCCGACCCAGCAGTGTCCAGCTGTAAATCTTGTACGCCAAAGGCTTCACCGATTTCACCAACCACACGACCACTCTTCGCCAAGCTTAAACCAATTAAGGTAGTCGTCATTGCATTACCACCGGCTTCACCATCAATATCTTGACCACGAAGTAGATAAGAAAGTGCATTGGCTTGGTTCATCGCGGGCTCTGAGAAAATTTCTATACTCGGATCAGATGCTGGGCCTGACACTTGTACCCCCGCAATGACATCATCTTGGGTATTGTCTGGATTACGAATCGCTTTGATAGACAAGTAAGGTTGATCTGGTGGACCATTCATCAGAATCTTACCTTCTTTAATCAATAAGTCCTGACCAAACGAACGATAAGAACCGTCGACAACATTCACTTCACCAACGATGAAAGGACCTTTGTCTTTTTGTGTCACGTTTAGGTTCCCTTTCAACCCACCTTTTAAACCAAAAGCGGCAAGTTGGAAGTCATCACCAATTTTAATGTTGATGTTCGTTTCCACATCAAACGGCATCGCAGCCACATCGTCCACTGGCTGCAAGTTTTTATCGAGAATAACGGTATCACTCGATACGCCTACCGCACTTGGTGGAAGCTCTTCGACGACAATTCTGCCCCATGGCAAATTAATATCACCCTCAATTTTCGCAAGCTGAGGGGTCACATCTATTGTCATGTCAGGCTCCACTTTGATTTTTACCATTGGAGGCAAATCAACATTGAGCTCTTTAGCAAATACACGCGCTTTAGTGCGCCAGTTCTGTAAGTCCTGCCAGTCGGCATCACCGGTAACGTTCAACTCACCATCCGGGGTTAAAATTCCGGCATCCAAGTCCGCTTGATGGCCTTTAAAGTTGATGACGACCTGCCCTGAGTTTATATCTATCGGTGTGACTTCACCCTGTAGCTTCATTTGGTCAATCAAGAACTGGCCGTTCACCTTCGGATGCATGACGTCACCTGATATCGCTAGGTCAGTATTCATGTTTGCTTTAAACAAGCTGTACTCACCAATCAACGGTGCCAAGAAATCCAAGTGGAACGTAGAGAGTGAAACCTTACCATCAATAGTGGGCTTTTCAGACGAGACATTCAGTAAAGAAACCTTACCAGACAAGTCACCGTTATCTTTCACATCAAATAGCCACTCGGCATCAAGCTTGTCTTTCGCTAATGCTGCTTTAAAGTTGAAGCTTTCCCAACCGACTTTAATTGGCTGTTCAAGCGCTTGTTCAACTTGGCCTTTTGGCATATTGACACTTAAGGTTACTTCAGGCTTTTTCTCTGGTGCCCATTTAGCAAAAGCCTGTGCATTAACCGAGCCTTGCAGCTTGGTTTCTGGCGGCAGGAATTGTTTGATTTGGTCAAAATCAAAATCATTGATAGCTAACTTCGCCTGGCCACTCTTACCGACACTAATGTCTTCGGTTAGACATACGCTCGACTCCGCTTGCAACCAACAATGCGCTTGAACGTTCGCGATCTGTTTGTCGATATTGACCTTCACCGCGGTCGATTTTTGCAACGCCCACGGGCCTTGTTGCGAGCTCAGCGTCAAGCGGCGCAGCGCCCCATTCCAAATCATTTCTGGTTTCTGCTGGAATGTCCCTTCAATTTCTAAACTGGTCGACACCAGGTCAGACACTACATCGAGCGTCAGTTGATGCAGTTTTTCATCCCCAGAGACTTCAAGGTCAGCACTATCAACTTTTATGTCGTCATAGGTAATGTTGTTCGCAATTAGGCTTATGTTCGCTTTTGGTGCTGGCAGAGGCTTCACATCACCCTTTAAGGTGATCGTTTCTACGTTCGCCTGTTGCTGCCAGTTTATCTGATTTAAAGCGAGATCAAGATTGATGTCTGGTTCTTTCAAGCTACCACGTAGTGCGACTTTACCTTGCATTTTACCTGCAAGATCCGGAACACTTTTCGCAAAATCAGGGAAGTTAACCTCAACATCCATCAGAATTTGCTTATCGATCTTACCCTTTGCACTGAGTTGGTTTGGACCATGAGAAAGCGCTAAACCCTGAGTGGTAAGTTGGATGTCTTCGCCTTTGCCGTTTTTATCAGACGCTTCAAGTTGCCCTTCAACATTCAGCGGATAACCTCGCAAAATGCCGTCAATGTCTAACTTAGGCAAACTGACTTGCCAACCGCCTTGTTCTGTTAACGACCCCGAAGTCGAAAGATTACCGCTAATATCCCCTTCGGCTTCTTTCCATTTTAAACCTGGTTGAATGTTTTTCAGGTTTAAGTCAGCTTGCCAGTTGATTGGCGCGGCCCAATTGGCCATGACTTTCCCAGAGAGTTCGCCCCCTAAGGTTTTCACTACAAGGCTTTCGAGGTCAATTTGCTCTAACGTACCTTTGCCGTTTAGTGCGACATCAACGGCGGGAATATCTTTGCCTGACGCTTTGGTTTCTAATGCGACTTCATAGCCATCAAGTGAGCCTTTTGCCACCAAGCTTGGTACAGAAACCTGGTAATCGCTTTGTCCAAATAGCGGCCATTGCGCCTGTACATTTTTAATCACGACATCAAACGGTAACTGCGTTTTAAGCGGTTGAATATCACCTTTGATCTCCGCTTGTACAAGCTCAGAAAGCGTAGCATTTAGTGACAAATCACCAACCGAACCCGAGACCGAAAGCGACAGTTTTTGTCCCTTCGCATCCGCTTGCTTCACTAACGCGTCCAGTTGCGCTTTGATAGGGTAATCAGAAGAAAGCGTCACTTGTGTGCTCAACTTGCCTTCCACTTCTGGCATGTCGAGCTCTAACGTTTTGACATCAACACGTTCACCGCCTGCTCTTGCAACCAAACCAAGATGATTGACGATCACTGGCGTTTCACCCGCCAGTTTGAAATTGTGAATATCAAGACGACGCGCTTCAACCGTCAGTGGAATCCATACTTCGGGTAACACAATATCTTGCGGCGTAACGTCAGTTTCTTTCGGCTCCTCGGCAGCCGCTTCAGGTTCAGCCTCACTTGGTGCTAAAGCCACATTAATGTCTTTCAACGCGGTAGGTGCGATCACCAAACGATCACCCTGCATCGACAAAGCGGTCGAGAATGTTTGCCAATCAATTTGATTGCCCAGCACATTGACATTGATGTCATTAAAGCTGACTTTATTAACAAAAATTGGCACTGGCGTACTGATAGAACGCAGTGGTGGTGTTTCCTCTTGCTCCTCGCTTGCTGGCGGTAGCTCTGGCATCTTAAAGTCAAGCCCCTGCAGTCTTAACTCATCGACACAGACCTTAGGGTCAAAGAAACAGCGGAAGTTCACTGCCAAAGCTAAACGCTCAACTTTGGCGTCGATATTCAAAGACTCATCGACAAAACTGACGTTATGCAGTTCGAAGCGAGGAAACAATGAACCCTGCACTTTTTCAATCTGCAATTGTGGTAATGCTTTTTCAGCTCCCCACAAGGCAAATTTGAGGCCTGGGTGGGTAAACAAAACTGTCGCGACAATAATGATGAGCAACAGCAATAGACCAATCAAACTGAGCGACAGCCATTTGGTCCACTTAAACATCATTTTGATCATAGCTCAGGCCCCAATGAGAAGTGGATACGAAACTCTCGTTCTGGTTTTGCATCCAACCCCCATGCAAAATCAAAACTAACAGGGCCCACCGGAGACGCCCAGCGGATACCAACACCAGCACCTGATTTCCAATCTGGTGTTTCATTAAACGCATCACCAATATCGTAAAACGTTGCAGCCCACCAGTTTCCATAAACACGATATTGGTATTCTAATGTACTGCTAACAATGTATTTACCACCCGTCAAAGCACCACTCTCATCCACAGGTGAAATAGATTCATAGCCGTAACCACGAATATTATTGTCACCACCAGCGAAGAAACGCAGCGACGGTGATAGCTTTTCAAGTTCATCGGTAATATTCGCACCACCTTCTAGGCGGAACAAACCACGATGATTCTCTCCAATACCACGAATCCAAGAAGTCGAGCCAATTAAGCGGAGCACTCTAGTTTCAGAAAGCATAGCGGTATCACCATACTCAATAGTGATGCTTTGCTTGTCTCCCCACATTGGCATATTGCCCCCTCGAACCCTAGTCCGAGAAAATGTCGCACCTGGAAGTACGAAGTTGAATTCATCATCTTGTAAACCTTGCGTAAAGCTCTCGTACAAATGACGAACATAAACGGTATTATGCCAACCACCGTCTGCTAACCAATGACGTTCCACTGCAAGGTTAGACTCGATACTCTGCGTGTCACGGTTGTCTAGGTTTTTAAGCCCATATTGAACTTGATAATAATCGTTAGCGACATCTTCTAAAGGAATTTTGTAAGAAGCAGTCACGGTTTGCTCTGGCTTAGATAGGGATAAAGCAGTGTTGAAACTGTGTCCTCGGGAGCTCACCCAAGGTTTCTTCCACTTCAACGTTCCTCGAACGCCAACATCCGTTGAGTAACCAATACCCGTCTCGATCTGATTCTTCGAAGCAGGAGATAAAGACACTTTAATTGGCAAGTCTCGGCCATCATCAAGCCTATCCAATTCAGGCTCAACAAAAACTGAGGAAAACCACTCCGTATTTGATAGCTTCTGGTTAAACTCGCCCAGCTTCGAAACGTTGTATGGGTCCCCTTCTTTAAAAGGTTGTAGTGATGCGACACGGTCTTCCCAGATGTGGTTGCCAATAAAAGAAACGTCGCCAAAATTGAAACGTATTCCACTGCTGTAGTGCAAACGGACATTAGCTTCGTTCAGATCAGGGATAACCTCTAATCGACTTAGCGTAAACTCGCCATTGAAGTAACCACGCTGAAGCGCCAAGTTACGAATGCCTGACTTAAGGCTGTCGTATTGGCCTTGATTCAAAACTTGGCCAACTTTGAGCGGAGAGCGCTCAATAAGTTTTGCAAATTCTTCATCGTCCTTGGCCTCTCCAGTGATGACCACATCCATGACTTTCACTTTCACTGGCAAGCCCGGCTTGATGAGCACAATTAACTCATCATTCGCTTCAGGAATAGAGTATGAAATTTTTGCATGATAATACCCAAGCGCGTTAAGCGCTTCAGTGATACTTTGATCTAATCTCGCTTGAAAACGCAGAGAAGTGGAGTAATCCTTCTCTGGAATAGATGATAGATACGCACTGACATTCTCTTCTAAAGCGCCATCAATGCCTTTCAAAGTCAAAGAAACATCGGCATAGGCACCATGAGAAAAGGCAAACAGGCCAACAATGGTGGGGAGAGCTTTTTTTATCATGCTTTTATGGCTGAATGAGGTTAAGTAAACGTAAATAATGATAACGCCAATTAGATTCTAAGTCTGTAATATTAATAGGTTTAACGCGGTCTATGTCATCACAGCATCAGATACAGACGAAATGAAAAAGTTCGCAAATTTAAGACACGTATTGAAGGACAAATACCATGCTCAACAAACAAACATTGATCAGTATAGAAGATGCCTTGCCAGGTAGAGATCAACCAATGCAGATTGACGATCATCATTTTGTAAATAAATCTAACCTAAAGGCGCCTCTTGCGTCACACCAACAGCAGATTTTGCTCGGAATGGGCTGTTTTTGGGGCGCTGAGCGCGTATTTTGGCAACTCGACGGCGTTGTATCCACTTCGGTCGGTTACGCTGGGGGGTACACACCCAATCCCACCTATGAAGAGGTCTGTACAGGTAAAACGGGTCATACAGAAGTCGTACGAGTCGTTTTCGATGAACGCGTCATCTCATTAGAAAAGCTACTGGCTGTTTTTTGGGAAAAACACGACCCAACTCAGGGAATGCGTCAAGGTAACGACTTAGGTACTCAATATCGTTCTGCAATTTACACTTATTCGACGGAGCAACTCGAGAGCGTAGAGAAATCGAAACTCTTGTATCAACAAGCACTGCAAGAAGAGCAACGCGCGAACATCACCACCGAAATACAACCAGCAGGTCCGTATTACTTTGCGGAAACCTACCACCAGCAATATTTGGCGAAAAACCCTGATGGTTACTGTGGCATCGGAGGAACGGGAGTTTGCTTCCCACCAAGCCTCCAAGGATAAACCTAACCAGCAACAAAAAGAGCGACCGATATGGTCGCTCTTTTCTAAATCTAAGTGGGTACCAAGCTAACTAAGCCGATAATGATGCTATCACTTGGTTGACTTCTTTAAAGATGGTGAGCCTTTTATGATCGTTGACGTCAGGTAGTAACACTTTGCCATTGTCGAACTGAAAACAGCCAACCCCAACAATAAAAAACTGACCTTTGAACAACGTTTTAACAAAACGGGCCACTTGTAATGGTCGATATACAGCAAACTCACGTAGCATAACTCACCTCAATTCCTTTGAGAAAACACGGATTGCTTATTTTTCCTCTGCAATCTTAATGCGCAATTTGCGACGGAACTCATTTTAGCAAATTCTAAATATAACGCAAGATTACACCACTCCATACGTTAAATAAATGTTATAAACGGTCCTACAAATTTCTAAGATCTGGATATATACTGGAAGCTTCCAAACCTCGTACGGAATATAACAATATGAAAACTAAGACTCTCCTACCTCTGCTATTGGCCTTAACGCCAAGCTTGACCTTTGCACACAACTTGTCAGTGGGTAAAAGCGTTCCTCCTGTCAATGTTGCCGCTTACGGCGAGATTGTTTTACAAGGCGAAGGCGTTGCATACCAACCCTGGGCAACTCAACATATGCAAGGCAAAGTTCGTGTTATTCAAGCCATTGCAGGCCGTAGCAGTTCAAAAGAAATGAATGCCCCTTTAATGTCAGCAATAACAGCGGAAAATTTTCCACAAGAAAGCTACCAGACGACGACTATCATCAACCAAGATGATGCAATTTGGGGGACTGGCTCGTTCGTGAAGTCTTCAGCTCAAGACAGCAAAAAAGAGTTTCCTTGGTCATCCATGGTTCTTGATGAAAATGGCGTAGTTGCTAATACTTGGGACCTGAAAGAAGAAAGCTCGGCCATTATTGTTCAAGACAAAACGGGCAAAGTTCTGTTCGTCAAAGAGGGCGCACTTGAGCAAGATGAGATAACAAAAGTTATTGAGCTTATTAAACAGAACATCTAGCTTCATTGAATGGCTCCTTGTTCTTGTTGTAAGGAGCTATATGAATTTGATTAGAAGCATGGGCAGTGACAACTCTGCTGTTTATAAGTGCGACACTTCCACAGAGAGTATTACCAATATTTTTCGGCACGTATGTGTGGAGTTAAATTTTTCTGCTAGCCAACAAAAGAGTGAACTTTTATTCATTATGGGTGTTATATTATAACAGTCGGTAAGAGGAGCTCAGATGTACCACCACCAGCAAAAAACACTAAGATATTGGTATCGCACTGCTTTATTTTTCAGTGTTGCGTTGCTGATCGCTTGGAACTTTGCGGTTGTACTCCATCAAGTCGATCTGACGCCCGACCATCATACCCATCATCATTGCCAATTATTTTCTGGTGTTCAGCACGGTATAGCAAAGGTACAACCTACCCTCTCTACACCGACTTTTACGCGCGCCCAGCATCATCATGTTTTTTTGCATCTCGTGTACGGCGAAGAAGTTCTTGGCGCTGCTCGTGCCCCTCCTTATTTTGCTTAATTTCCAAACTATTCCACACTCAAAATTATTGAGTTCATTTCCGCACCTAGTGTGTCAGGAACAATAACTTAGTGAAACTCGAATCTGAGCAATACCGCCTTTGGTTAATGCCAGTAAAATTAGGAAAAATACAATGTCATCAAAACACGTTTTAGCCCTTGCTATTGGCCTCACTTTATCGACAGCAGCGAATGCAAACGAATACCGCCAGCATGGTGCTCATGTGCATGGTCACGTCGAGTTTAATATCGCCCAAGATGGCAAAGATCTGTTAGTAGAGATCACAGCTCCTGGAGCTGATGTTGTGGGTTTCGAACATGCTCCAGAAAACGCACAACAAGAGCAAGCGCTTAAACAAGCCGTCGCTACACTCGAAGACAGCAACGCATTGTTCGCTATTAACTCACAAGCTGATTGTAATGTTGAAGAAGCTTACGTGAGCCACAACCTAAGCGAAACTCATGAGGAACATGATCATAGTGAGCACGACCATGATGACCATGCACATCACGATCATGAAGGACACGAACACCATGATCATAATGAACATCATGATAAACATGACCACCATGACGATCATGATGAGGCGCACGATCATGGCGGTCACGGTGAATTTTCGGTGCAATATCGCTTCAATTGCGAACAAGTTAATCAGCTTAGCCAAATCCAAACCGATTGGTTTAACCAATTCCCAACTACAGAGTCCATCAGCGTCAATATATTCACTGATACCATGCAATCAGCAATTAAATTAAGCAAAGATAACACCCAAATCGCAATCAAATAACACGAGTGGCGTGTAAGTACCCACTTACACGCCACAGCTTTGGTGATTTAATATGACTGAAACCACACCAAATGTTGTCGAGCTAGAGGATGCCCAATTTTTCTGGCCCGGTTCAACCAACGCGACCATCCACATCCCCAAATTACACATTACACAAGGCGAACATGTGTTTATCAAAGGTCCAAGTGGCTGCGGTAAATCGACCTTGCTCGCTTTGTTGACGGGGATTAACACATTAACTTCAGGCTCTCTATCTGTACTCGATACTGACCTTGCTAGTTTAAGTGCCAGTCAGAGAGACCGCTTTCGCGCCAATCATATTGGCTACATCTTTCAACAGTTCAATTTATTGCCGTACCTTAACGTACTTGAAAACGTATTATTGCCATGTCAGTTCAGTAAAATACGACGTGACCGTGCCCATTTAGGTGCCTCATCTCAAACGTTAAATGAACAGGCTCAGGCCCTACTAGAACGACTGCACTTGCCAAACGAGCTTCATACACGCCCTGTCTCTGAATTGAGTATTGGTCAACAACAACGTGTGGCTGCGGCTCGAGCTCTGATAGGACATCCAGAGTTAGTGATCGCTGACGAACCAACCTCAGCTTTAGACTATGACAATCGTAAAGCATTTATTGAGCTCCTTATGGAGCAAGCGAATCAAGCCAATGCCACACTGGTATTCGTTAGCCACGACCCAACACTCGAACCCTTATTCGATCGCACGCTCAATCTACCCGACATTAATCAAGTATCTAGCCTAGGAGCCATATCATGAGTGCTGTTGTAAAGCTCGCCTGGAAAAGCTTGATGAACCGCAAAGCGACGGCAATTCTAACCATCATGACCGTTGCGATTTCAGTGGTACTCCTCTTGGGCGTCGAGCGTATCCGAACTCAAGCCAAGGATAGCTTCGCCAATACAATTTCAGGCACAGACCTCATTATTGGTGGACGCTCTGGGCAAGTGAACCTATTGCTCTATTCTGTGTTTCGTATTGGTAATGCGACCAACAACATCGATTGGAAAAGCTACCAAGAGTTTGCCAATCATCGTTCAGTCGATTGGGCTATTCCAATCTCGCTTGGCGACTCGCATAAAGGCTTCCGAGTTATGGGAACCAATCACAGTTACTTTGAGCATTACAAGTTTGGAAGTAAGCAACCACTAACATTTGGCAAGGGTAGAGAATTCAATGGTTTATTTGAAACCGTGCTAGGTTCTGATGTCGCTAAACAACTTGGTTATGATATCGGTAGCGAAATCATCATTGCCCACGGCATTAGCGACGTTGGCTTTAGCCGTCATGACAATCTGCCATTTAAAGTTGTCGGTATCCTTGCTCCTACAGGAACACCAGTCGACAAAACTGTCCATGTATCATTGGAAGCCATCGAAGCCATTCACGTCGGATGGGAAAGTGGTGCGCGTTTGGGCCCGACACCCAAGGCACAAGATCTCAAAAACAGAGACTTTCAGCCCAAACAAATTACCGCTATGCTCGTTGGTTTGAAATCTCGTATTCAAACTTTCGCCCTGCAAAGACAAATTAACACCTACCCCAAAGAGCCGCTCAGCGCCATTATGCCCGGCGTTGCGTTGCATGAGTTATGGGGAATGATGTCGGTTGCAGAGCAAGCCCTAATGGCAGTATCTGGTTTTGTCGTGATCGCAGGGTTGCTAGGTATGTTAAGCAGTCTATTAACTAGCCTACAGGAACGCCGCCGTGAAATGGCGATTTTGCGTGCCATGGGAGCAAGGCCTCGTCATGTTTTCTCACTCTTAATTAGTGAAGCCAGCTTGCTTACTGCTGCTGGTATTATTACTGGCGTTACTGGGCTGTATGCCATTCTTGCTATCGCGCAGCCGATCATCCAACAGCACTATGGAATACATCTCACCTTAAGCATCTTATCTACTTATGAGTGGATGCTATTAGGTTTCGTACAATGCGCTGGTATTGTGATTGGTTTCATTCCCGCACTCCGCGCCTACCGACAGTCACTGAGTGACGGAATGACAATAAGGATTTAATAAAATGTGGAAAAAAATACTCGCAAGTTGCTTGCTGGTCGTCGCATTCACAGCGCCTGTTATGGCCAGCGAAGAACCATTAAAGCTTGACTGGATTGACCTTGTTCCAGAAAAAGAGCGTAAATTGTTCGACAGTATAGGCATGCCCGCATCTGATCACAGTGGTGGCGCAGCCCAGCAGTCCAAGATTGGTAACGTTCGACCAGAACTGAACGGAAGCCAAGTTAAAATTCCGGGGTTTGTTATCCCACTTGAAGGTGATGCCGATACCGTCACCGAATTTTTATTGGTGCCATATTTTGGAGCTTGTATTCACGTGCCACCACCGCCTCCAAACCAGATCATTTACGTGAAGTTTCCGAAAGGCGCGCCTGTTCAAGAGTTGTGGGATGTTATATATGTGGTTGGAACGTTGAAAACCGAGACGATAAACCACGAACTGGCAGAAACGGCTTACGTTATTGAGGGATCAGAAATAGAAGCCTACGACGATATGTAATTTAAGTCGTCGATAAGCCTCGCTACACCTAAGGCGTCACACTGGCGCCTTTTTTAGCTTTGTGCTACACGATATAACGAGATAAATACGCTAATACGCCCACATAAATAACCAAAAGAAACGCTATCGACAGGTGCTTTTTGAGTTTACCTGCTTCTGAGAACTTCATAGCCCCTCCAAAATAACGATAACAATTTTAACAACTCATTATCATTTTGAATAGCCCTATTCGTTCAAAAACTGAGAACTCCTGTCTGGTCGCTTGGTCAGATAAGGTGTAAATTTAAACGTGCGAACCACGCAGTTCTTGGTAGGAAAACGAATGGCAGACCCGACAAAGCAACCTGTTGTCATCGAACATCAGTCAGACACAAAAAAAAATACGCAACAAGAAAAGAAACAAGGCTACATAAAAGACAGTGCTAGTAAGGTAAAAACCATAGCCCAAATACACGGTCTTGACGCCTTACTGCAAACCGAACCGCCAGCCAAATCTGCGTTTGAAAGAGCCCAATTGCGAGAGCAACGACGCCAAGAACAGCGACAAAAAAACTTAGAACAGATTTTAAAATTAGCGCACAGTTCATGCCGAGATGAGACAGCGGGAGAGCCAGACCAAGATTGGTTGCATCGATTTTTTGAGATGGCTCAAGACATCCATAACAGCGCGATGCAAAAGCTATGGGCTCAAGTGATGAAGCGTGAAGTGACCAATCCGGGCTCAACATCCATGAAAGCGTTGAAAACCCTCAAAGATATGTCACCAAAGGAAGCACAAACTCTGCAAAGAGCCGCCTCTTTAGCGTGCAGTTTTGGAGGGGATCACAGCAGAAAACTGTTGATTGGTTACAAAGCGCAAGGAGGCATATTTAGCTTCGGCAAGCGAGACGTCGCCAACAGCCTAAATATGGGAAGTTTTCAACTGCCGTATTCAAGCTTGTTGCTCTTAATTGAATTAGGGCTGCTGCACAGTGCCGAACTTGAATCTGGCGAAATTAGTATCGAGACACCGTTGGTCCTCACCTACCAAGGTAAAAACTTGTCACTGAACGTAAACAGTAAAGGTGTCCGCCTTTTATATTACCGCTTCACACCCACAGGTAATGAGCTCTGTACCTTGCTCGGAAACAAACCACATGCCGAATACTACGATCAAATGCTTGCACTGTTAAATCATAGATTTAGTGTCCATAGTGAAGCTAAAAGTACGGTTCATCATACCGTCTAACCAGCTTGAGAAGCATTTGATCACCTATGATCCAAATACTTCTCAAGCAGCTCAAAGAGCTTTAGGTCACCTATGATCTAAATGCTTTTTTATCGGATCACACCGCGTTGTTTAAGATCGATTAAGCACAAATCCACCAGCTCATCGACACTCTTTTCTCCCGCGGGCAAATCGATTTCAGGGTTCTCTGGCGCTTGATATTCCGAATCAATACCAGTGAAATTAGGAATCTCTCCCGCACGGGCTTTACGGTATAAACCCTTAGGATCTCGACCTTCGCAAACCTCTAGAGATGCATTGACATACACTTCGATAAACTCGCCTTCTGGCAATAAATCGCGCACTAACTTCCGCTCTGCACGATGCGGTGAAATAAACGCCGACAGAACAATTAAACCCGCATCTGCCATCAACTTCGCCAGTTCACCAATGCGACGAATGTTCTCGCGACGGTCCTGTTCAGAAAAACCTAAATCGCTACACAAACCATGCCGTACATTGTCACCATCCAATAAATAGGTGTGGTAACCCAATGCTGCAAGGCGATTTTCCAACGCACCTGCTACGGTTGATTTACCCGCTCCAGATAAGCCGGTAAACCACAATACGGCAGGTTTTTGCTTCTTTAATTCAGCACGAAACTGTTTATCAACCGAATGCTGGTGCCAAACAATGTTTTCATCTTTTACCGTCGTTTCGGCAGTCATAACGTATCCTTGTAAATATCGGAATTAAAACGGGAAAAAGACCGGGATCAAAGTAAGTACTAATACAGAGTACACAATCGAAATTGGCACTCCAATTCTCACGTAGTCGGTCAATTTGTAATTTCCTACGCTGTACACCAGCAGGTTAGTTTGGTAACCGTAGGGAGAGATAAAGCTCGCACTCGCGCCGAACAAAACCGCCATGATGAATGGCATCGGATCCACGCCATAACCCACCGCCATACTATAGCCGATAGGAAAAGAAAGCGCAGCCGCGGCATTGTTTGTCACCAATTCAGTGAGTACCAATGTCATGATATAAGTCGCCACCAAGGCACCAAATACTCCCCAGCCATTAAACGCTTCAATAAACATCACTCCCATTCTTTCTGACAATCCAGAAGAGATCATCAGTTGAGCAATAGACAAAGCGGAACCTACAATCACGACGATATCGATCGGAAAACGGCGGCGCAGTTCTGAAATCTGCACAATACCAAACGCAATAAGCGCGATAAGGTACGCAGCTAGACCTTTAATAATCGGTACTAACTCTAATAGAGCGCATCCAATTACGGCTGCAAAGCCCAGTAATACAATGGAAGACTTATTCGTATCAAGCCGAGCGCTAGAGTCCAAGTCATGCACTAAAACAAACTCTTTACGATGAGCTCGGCGTTCAGACTCAAAACGCTTGCCTGGAACCAGAACTAACGTGTCCCCAGGCGCTAAGGTAATGCTACCCAAGCCACCTTCTAGGCGTTCGTGGCCTCGGCGAATCGCCACAACAACGGCATCGAATCGGTCGCGGAATCGGCTCTCTTTGAGGGTTTTGTAGCAAAACGTCGCCGACGAGCTCACCACAACTTCGATAAAGTTTTGCCCATTTAAGTGCTGCTGACCAAACAACTTGAGGCCCGGAATTTCTTGCAGGGTCGCGACGCTCTCAACATCGCCACAAAATAACAGGCGGTCTTTTGCATTGAGCACAAAATCCGGTCCCACAGAAGAAACAGTAACACCATCGCGCACCACTTCTGCAAGAAACAGTTTGCGCAGCGCACGTAAATTATTCTCGCTGATCGTACGCCCAACTAGCGGTGAGCCTGGCTCAACGCGAGACTCAAGAAAGTAAGGTAAATCTTCTTGGTTTTGATCATCATAATTCGGTAGCAAGTAGCTCAGTGGGATAAGAATCAGCATCCCTCCCACCAGCACAGCCAAACCTATCATCGTAGGTGTAAAAAAACTCAGGCTCGGTAAGCCTGCGTCTTCGACAAAGCTGTTGATGATTAAGTTAGTCGACGTACCAATCAAAGTTAACGTGCCACCAAAAATGGCGGCGTAAGACAAGGGAATAAGTAATTTCGAAGGTGCATGCTGCTGATTACGCTTAATCGCCCCAATCAATGAGACAACCACAGCGGTATTATTCGTAAATGAAGAAAGCAAGGCGGTCGATACACCGAGCTTAGCAATCACGCTGCCTAACTGGCCCTCAGAGATACTTCGGCTCACCCAACTGATCAGCAGTGTTTTTTCTAGAGCACAGGATGCAAGAATCAATAGAACCAGGGTTAACAATGAAGAGTTGGTAAAATTGGATGCGATAGTGGCTGAATCCATCATCCCAGCCATGAATGCAATAAAAGCGGCACCCGCAAAGACGTAACTAGGCTTAATTTTCGTGACAAGCAAGCAAGTGATAATGCCAAGCAAAATCGCTAACACAAACCCTTGTTCCCACATAGCCTTTCCTTACCAAATAGCCCCAAAGGGCACAACAACGACTCATTTATCCATGAAACACCGACAAACGAGTAAACAGACAAAAATCAGCGCAAGCGAAAAGAACATCAGAATGCTCGGTTTTCTGGGCTCCACCGAAGCATTCTGGTATTAGGAGAATACCTAACGACATTTCGCAATTCAGTTAGGTAGCGACGCCCCAAGTACAACAGCAGACAGAGCCTGAAATTATCGTACTTGGGTAAGCCAGTTACTTTTTCAGAAACTGGCTGACGTCTTTTGCTTCCCAGTGTGGGAAGTGTTTACGGACAAGCGCATTAAGCTCAACTTCAAACGCAGAGATGTCCGTCAAATCGCGCTCAACCACGGCGAGGCTCTCTTTAACCATGCCAGCACCAACCGTCACGTTTGTCAGACGATCGATAATGATAAAGCCACCGGTATCTGCACAGTCTTGATAATTGTCCAGCGCGACTGACTCATTAAGAGACCATTCACACAAACCAATACCATTCAATGGCAGCTCTGCCGAGCTATGAGTCGAGAGATTATTAATGTCATATTGATGACGAATCGCTTCAACATGACCTACGGTTTTCTTACCTGCGATTTTGATGTCATAGTCACGACCCGGTTGCAGGGGTTGCTCTGTCATCCACACCACATCGGCAAGCAAATGGTTTGTGGTTTCCACTTGAGCATTATCTAGAACAATCAAATCTCCACGGCTAATATCGATCTCATCGCTTAGCGTCAGAGTGACAGCTAATCCGGCACGAGCTTCTTCAATATCACCATCAAATGTCACAATACGTGCCACAGTTGACGTTTTACCCGATGGCAATGCTTTAATCGCATCACCGACTTTGATCGAACCAGAAGAAATGGTCCCCGCAAAGCCACGGAAATCGAGGTTAGGACGATTAACGTATTGCACAGGGAAGCGGAACTCACCCGCGCCTTTTTCTTGATCCACATCGACCGTTTCAAGAAGCTCAAGCAATGATGGGCCTTTAAACCAAGTCAGGTTTTGGCCTTTATCCACCACATTGTCCCCTTCAAGCGCTGAGATCGGGATGATTTGAATATCAATATCCCCTGTCAGATTCTCAGAGAACTTCAGATACTCGTCGCGGATCTCTTCAAAGCGCTCTTGGGAGTAATCCACTAAGTCCATCTTGTTGATCGCCACAACAAAGTGCTTCAAACCCAACAGGTTGGAAATGAAAGAGTGACGACGAGTTTGATCGAGAATGCCCTTACGTGCATCAACTAGAATCACAGCTAAGTCACATGTCGATGCACCTGTAGCCATGTTACGTGTGTACTGCTCGTGTCCAGGAGTATCTGCAATGATGAATTTACGTTTCTGCGTCGAGAAATAGCGGTAAGCTACATCAATCGTGATCCCCTGCTCGCGCTCAGCTTGTAAGCCATCGACCAACAACGCAAGGTCAGGCTTTTCACCCGTGGTGCCCACACGTTGGCTGTCTGAGTGCACTGCCGCTAGCTGATCTTCATAAATTTGTTTTGAGTCATGGAGTAAGCGACCGATTAATGTACTTTTACCGTCATCCACCGAGCCACAAGTCAAGAATCTAAGTAACGACTTGTACTGGTGTTGTGTTAAATAGCCTTCGATACCAAGCTCGGCTAATTGAGCTTCAACTGCACTGTTCATTATCTTTCCTTAGATCCTTTAGAAGTAACCTTGACGTTTCTTAAGCTCCATCGATCCTGACTGATCGTGGTCGATCGCTCGGCCTTGGCGCTCACTCGACGTTGCCACCAGCATCTCTTCGATAATGCCAGTTAAAGTGTTTGCTTCAGACTCGATGGCCCCAGTCAATGGATAACAACCAAGGGTACGGAAGCGCACACTCTTCTCTTCAATCACTTCACCCGGTTGAAGCTCCATACGATCATCATCAACCATGATCAGCATGCCATCGCGTTCAACAACTGGGCGTTTGTCCGCGAGGTAAAGCGGCACGATCTCGATGTTTTCTAAATAGATGTATTGCCAGATATCAAGCTCAGTCCAGTTAGACAGCGGGAATACACGAATGCTCTCACCCTTATTAACCTGACCGTTGTACGTCTTCCATAGCTCAGGACGTTGGTTTTTAGGGTCCCATGTATGGTTCTTATCGCGGAATGAATACACGCGCTCTTTCGCCCGTGATTTCTCTTCGTCGCGGCGCGCGCCACCAAAGGCCGCATCAAAACCGTACTTGTTCAGCGCTTGTTTTAAGCCTTGAGTCTTCATGATGTCAGTGTGCTTAGAAGAACCATGAACAAACGGACTACAGCCCATGGCTAGACCTTCTGGATTCTTATGTACCAAAAGCTCAAAACCGTATTTGGCCGCGGTGCGATCACGAAATTCAATCATCTCGCGGAACTTCCAATCGGTGTCGACATGCAGCAATGGAAATGGAATCTTACCTGGGTAAAAAGCTTTACGCGCAAGGTGCAGCATCACTGATGAGTCTTTACCAATCGAATACATCATGACTGGGTTATCAAACTCAGCCGCAACTTCACGGATGATGTGGATACTCTCCGCTTCGAGTTGTTTAAGGTGAGTTAAACGTTGTTGGTCCATGTTTTGTATTTCCTTTTTAAGCTTGAAGGCGCATTACGTCTCTAATCTTTGGTCTGAAATTATATGGAGTTGGCAATAGCACTTTTGTTGAATTCAGTACTAGACAAAAACCAGTCTAACTTTTGAGACAGTCGCACTACCTCTCCGACAACAATCAAAGATGGCGACTGTGCTTCCTTCGATAAATCAGAGAGTTGGGAGAGTTCTCCCGTAAATACTTTTTGTTGAATCTGCGTGCCACGCTCAATAATGGCAATCGGAGTCGACGCTGAACGACCATGCTTAATGAGTTGATTCTGAATATAGTGTGATTTCATCAGCCCCATGTAGATCACTAAAGTCTGATTCCCACGCGCCAACGTGGACCAATCCATCTCATCACTTTCTTCTTTCAAGTGGCCAGTCACAAAGATGGCCGATTGCGCATAATCACGATGAGTCAGTGGAATACCAGCATAAGCGGTTGCGCCAGCTGCTGCGGTAATGCCAGGGACAACTTGAAAACGAACGCCGGCATCAGCAAGCACTTCTAACTCTTCACCACCACGACCGAATACAAACGGATCCCCACCTTTAATGCGCACTACTTTGTAGCCCTGCTTGGCAAAATCCACCAAAAGCTGATTCGTCTTCTCCTGCGGCACACTGTGATGCCCAGCTCGCTTCCCAACGCACACCAAAATCGTATCGCTTGGAATCAATGCCATGATTTCTTCAGACACCAAGTAGTCGTACAAAACCACATCAGCTTGCTGCAAGCAGTTCAGTGCTTTCACCGTCAGAAGTTCAGGATCGCCTGGTCCTGCACCTACTAAGGCGACTTCACCAGGCTGTAGCGATTGCTTTGCAAAACGAGTAACACCAGCGACTGGGTTGTCAGAAACTAACCGGGGCTTTGGTTTAGGAAAAGAAGTGACTGAATCGTTCGTTGCCATGTGCTTGCTCATCGTCCATTGATATCGTTATGCAAGCATTATGGCGGGGCGTTTATATTACCTGAAATTCTAAAATTTCATTTTTTATTCAAAAATCTGCTAAGAAGTTTTTGTTTGGTCTCATTCAAAAGCGTGAAAAAGTCGGCGGTTAATATGAATAAGGTTCAGTAAACTGATTAATGTTCACAGTTTTCTGTATCTTTATCATCGAGTTGCATCTGTGTTTGATACATTACGCAGTACGATTTCCCCTTATCATTGAATTGGAGCACCAAATGAAAGTGGCAGTTCATCCTATTTCCCTCGCAGTATTAAGTGGCATGCTAACGCTTGCTGGCCCAACAATGGCCGATACCATCAAGCTTCGTATTATCGAAACCACCGACATTCACACCAACGTGATGGATTACGATTACTACAAAGACCAACCATCACAGCAAATCGGTTTAAGTCGCGCAGCGACAATAGTGAAACAAGCTAAGTCCGAGACAGAAAACACGGTACTAGTAGATAACGGTGATTTAATTCAGGGCAGCCCAATGGGCGATTACATGGCGGCAAAGGGGATTAATCCCGGCGACGTGCACCCAGTCTACAAAGCGATGAACAAGCTAGACTACGATGTGGGCAACATTGGCAATCATGAGTTCAACTATGGCTTAGATTTCCTACAAACGACGTTGAAGGGGGCAAACTTCCCTTACATCAATGCAAACGTATTTGATAAACAAACCGGTGAGCATTACTTCAAGCCTTACCTCATCAAAACTCACACATTTAAAGACACAGACGGCGAAGCGCATCAAATAAAAGTGGGTTACATCGGCTTTGTACCACCACAAATTATGGTATGGGATAAGAAGAACTTAGAAGGCAAAGTCTTTGCTAAAGACATTAAGGAAACAGCAGAGAAACTGATTCCTCAAATGAAGAAAGAAGGCGCAGACGTGATTGTGGCGATTCCACACTCGGGCATTTCTACTGATCCATACAAACTAGGCGCTGAAAACTCTGTTTACTACCTCACAGAAGTTGAAGGTATTGATGCGATTGCTTTTGGCCACTCTCACGCCGTCTTCCCAGGGAAAGACTTCGCAAACCTACCTGGTGTTGATATAGATAAAGGGACCATCAATGGTGTAACGTCCGTGATGCCGGGTCGCTGGGGAAGTCACGTAGGTGTGATGGATTTGATGCTGAAAGAGAAAGACGGCAGATGGCAAGTCATCGAAGGCCAAGCAGAAGCACGCCCTATCTTCGATAAAGTAAATAAGAAGTCATTAGCTAAAGCCGATGAAGATATTGTGAAAGCGTTAGAAGAAGATCACAAAGGCACTCGTGAATTTGTAAACCAACCAATCGGCAAAGCAAATGATGTCATGTACAGCTTCTTGGCATTAGTGCAGGACGACCCCACCATTCAAATCGTTAACCTTGCTCAGAAAGACTACGTAGAACGCTTTATTCAAGGCGACCCAGACCTTTCTGACATTCCAGTACTGAGTGCGGCAGCACCATTTAAAGTCGGCGGTCGTAAGAACGATCCGAATAACTTTACAGAAGTAGAATCCGGTCAGCTCACCTTTCGTAATGCGGCCGATCTTTACTTATACCCAAACACCTTGGTTGCGATGAAAGTGAAAGGTAAAGAAGTTCGCGAATGGCTAGAGTGCAGTGCGGGTCAATTCAACCACATCGACATCAACAATCCTAAACCGCAATCTTTGATTGATTGGGATAATTTCCGTACTTACAACTTCGATGTTATTGATGGGGTTAACTACCAAATCGACGTTACCCAACCGCCGAAGTACGATGCGGATTGTAAAGTGATTAATCCAGATTCTCAGCGTATTGTGAACCTGACGTTCAACGGTAAGCCTTTCAATCCGAAGCAAGATTTCATCATCGCAACCAATAACTACCGTGCTTATAGCAATACTTTCCCTGGTACAGGCCCAGATTTCATTGCGTTTGACGCACCAGATGAAAACCGCTCTGTCGTCGCCACTTATATTTCTCGCGTGAGTGAAGAAAAAGGAGAAGTGACACCAAGCGCTGACAACAACTGGTCTTTCGCACCGATTAAGTCCGATAACAAGCTAGATATTCGTTTCGAAACCTCCCCTAGCGATAAAGCGGCGCAGTTCATCAAAGAGAAAGGACAATACCCAATGAAACGCGTGTCAACAGACGACATTGGTTTCGCAATTTATCAAATCGATCTGAATAAATAAGGTTGATTTGACAACAACACTAAGCGGCTCTCATGAGCCGCTTTTTTGTTATCAATAAAACCCGTTAAAATAAAGAAAACCGTTTCTGAGTTATCACATGCACAGCGATCTTTTTTCAGACTTAGTCAAACATGGCTTTTTAGAGACAGAAGCAAACCAACTTATTGAAAATGGTGAGTTGCTCGAACTGCCTACACGCCACATTCTTAATCACCAAGGGGAGTTTAGCTCACACCTTTACTTCATCATTGAGGGGTTATGCCACGCAAGCTATCTTACTGAGCACGGCAAAGAATTCAGTAAAGAATTTTATTGGGAGAAGGACTGGGTTATCGGGTTTGAGAGCATAATAAAGGACCAACCTTCGCCTTACTTATTGGAAACGCTGAGCGCTTGTCAGCTATTTTGCTTGCCAATTGAAACGTTGCATCACTGGCGAGCAGAAAAGCACGCCATTTACTTAAAGCTACTCGAAAACCAACTGATTAATAAAGAGAACAAAGAACGCTTTATGTTGCTCTACTCTCCAGAAGAACGATATCAATTATTTTGCGCTCATTACCCAGATTTAAAGCAACGTATTACCGATAGTCAAATTGCGGCCTACCTCGGCATTACGCCAATCAGTTTGAGCCGAATCAAAGCGCGCTTAACCAAAGATCACACTCTCAAATAAACTCAAAAAAGAAAAAAGCTCTTCAAACGAAGAGCTTTTTCTCTGCTATTTGAGCTATTTAAGAATTCGCGCCCGGAATTGGCGCCCTTTCATCTTGCCGTTACTAATGGTCTGTAGAGCCTTTTTAGCCACAGACTTTTCGACGGCAACATAAGCGCGTACAGGGAACAGGTGAATCTTTCCGACTTGAGAGCCTGGAATACCATTTTTTCCTGTCAAACAACCTAAAATATCACCCGGTCGTACTTTCTGTTTCTTACCGCCATCAATGTTAATCGTAACCATCTTCGCTTGGTATGGCTGCTGATTTGATTTGGCAGGCAATGTTGCTGGTACCACGTCCATCTCTAGGTATTCTTCAATACGAGCTACACGTAAACCGTCTTTCTCACCAAAAAAGCTGAACGCTAAACCTTTACTACCCGCACGACCTGTACGACCAATACGGTGCACATGAACCTCAGGATCGCGCGATAGCTCAAAGTTAAAGACAGCATCAAGATTATCAACGTCCAAACCACGCGCTGCAACGTCTGTTGCAACAAGGATAGACACACTCTTGTTAGCAAACTGCACCAATGCTTGGTCGCGTTCACGCTGCTCTAAGTCCCCATGGATATCGATAACGCTGAATCCTTTGTGATGCAACTCATCTGCGACACTTTGCACTTCTTTTTTGGTATTACAAAAAACCACCGCGGACTCTGGCTGGTGAGTCAGCAGCAAATTCGCCAATGCTTCATCACGTGCTTCCGAGCCTTCAACTTTATAGAAGTACTGCGCAATGCTTGAGGTATCATGCGTCGATTCCACCTTAATCACTTCCGGTGTCTGCATTATACGCTGCGCAATTTGCTCAATTTTTTCTGGAAAAGTAGCACTGAAAAGTAGAGTTTGACGCTGCTTTGGCGCTGCATCGATGATTGCATCTAATGCGTCTTGGAACCCCATGTCCAACATGCGATCAGCTTCATCTAGCACCAAGGTATTCAGTTCGCTAAGATCAATTCGGCCTTTTTCAAGGTGATCCAAAATACGACCAGGAGTACCAACTAGGATATGCGCACCATGCTCCAGCGAACCAATTTGTGGCCCCATAGGCATCCCACCGCAGAGAGTAAGCACTTTAATATTATGAATGCCGCGACCTAAAGTACGAATTTCCTTCGCTACTTGGTCTGCAAGCTCACGCGTTGGACACAGTACTAATGACTGGACACGAAAGCGTTTGACGTTGAGGTTCGATAAAACCCCTAAACCAAATGCAGCGGTTTTACCTGAGCCCGTTTTACCCTGCCCGATGACATCACGATGTTTTAGGATTGCAGGCAAGCTCAAAGCTTGAATTGGCGTCATGTGGGTATAGTTCAGGGAATCAAGTGTGGCAAGTAACGCTGGGTTAAGCCCTACTTGATCGAATGTTTGTTTGCTCACGGGGATATCCTCAGGTGAGATGGAAAGAGGGCACATTATCACCAGATTTGGTGGGAAAACCAGTGCTAATTAACCTTTGTTAATGAGTATGAGCTCAAAACAAAGTAAAGTCAGTCACTCTATTCTCATTACGGATGACAACATGCTCACTTGGATTACTTTGCCCTTTGCTCAGCTAACAACCACACAGCTGTATGAAATGATGAAATTGCGTGTGGATGTATTCGTTGTTGAACAAACCTGCCCTTATCCTGAACTTGATGGTAAGGACACACTCGAAGGCGTTTATCATCTAATAGGCTATCACGGTGATGAACTGGTTGCTTGCGCACGATTACTGCCCGCAGGCACTACGTATGACAATGTGAGTATTGGTCGAGTGGTGACAAAGCAGACCGCGCGAGGCGGTGGCTTAGGTCATAAGTTATTGGACAAGGCATTGGCACAATGCGAAACATTATGGCCAGGGCAGACAATAGATATAGGTGCTCAAGAACACCTCATCCAGTTTTATGCAAGTCATGGATTCAAGGTTATCTCAGAGTGCTACCTTGAAGATGGTATCCCTCATGTGGATATGCGGAAAGAATCCGTAGCGCTATAAGTTTCAATTCGATTGGTTACTATGAAAACTAATCGAATTAAAAAACTAACTAAAAAGACGCGATATATTCGCGTCTTTTCATTTGAAGCGTTTACTTGTTACGCCCAAAGGTCCCATCCGACAAACGGAAAAACATAACGGACCGCCCACTTTTTTCCAGCTGTAGCATATCTAACTCGCCTTCGTCACTAAGCTTAAAGCGAATCAACTGTCCCTGCTTTATTTGACTTAGCGGCTTATCACTGCCTTCTATTTTGACCAGAGCGCTAAGATCCGCCATAGAGAGCTGATTACTTCTGAAAACCTGCGCTAATGTATCACCATTTTTAACCGTGTACTCTTTCCAGTCTTCAGATTTCGGTCCAGAGTTCTGAGAGGTTCTCTGCTGGCTTAAACTCTGCGCGTTCAGCTCAATCGCTACGCGTTGATGATCGACCTCAGTCTGCTCAACTGGTTGATCTGTTTTATTTGGCAAAGGAATAACAAGGAGTACCAGAATCAATGGCACTAAGACCATCAAAGCACGCTGATGAAATTTAGGCAGACGCAACCAAAACTGCTTAACAGGCTGTATACGCTCCAACCATTGCTCTTTGTTGAACGGCTGCTTCCAGTCGATAGCAGCGAATTTTTGTTTAACCAATTCGACATAGTCGACTTGCTGCTTTTTCTTTCTGCGACGATTCATTGTAATGAGTCCCTTAATACTTCTACGGTCAGTATAAAAATACCGACGCGGAGAGTATATGTTTTTCACCAAACTAAAATGGAATTGGGATTAAATTAGCAGAAATTTCACTTGGAGTAAGAGATAAGTCACAACCTGGCCGCCTCAATTAAGCATTCAGTCGCAATCATTTAAACCTAAGCTCGAAACTGATATCCTGTTACCTTTATCACTCCTAATAAGAGCGACATTCATGTCTGAAATTAAATTTGAAACTGCAGAACAAAAAGCAAGCTACGGCATTGGTCTGCAAATGGGTCAGCAACTTGCAGGCTCTGGTCTTGAAGGTCTTAGCGTTGATGCTATCGCAGCGGGTATTGCAACAGCACTAACTGGTGACATGCCATCAATCGAAATTGATGAAATCAACAAAGCACTACAAGAACTTCACACTCGTGCAGAAACAGCTCGCCAAGAAGCAGCAAAAATTGCGGCAGCAGAAGGCGAAGCGTTCCTAAAAGACAACGCTCTACGACCTGAAGTTAACGTTCTAGACTCTGGTCTTCAGTACGAAATCATTTCTGAAGGTACTGGTGCAGTTCCTACAGCAGAAAGCTCAGTTCGCGTTCACTACCACGGTGAGCTAACTGACGGTACTGTATTCGATAGCTCTGTATCTCGCGGTCAACCTGCTGAATTCCCTGTTACAGGTGTAATCAAAGGTTGGGTAGAGGCACTACAACTAATGCCTGTTGGCTCTAAGTGGAAGCTATACGTACCACAAGATCTTGCGTACGGTGAGCGTGGCGCTGGTGCGGCTATCCCTCCATTTGCAGCTTTAGTTTTCGAAGTAGAACTATTAGATATTATCTAATTGAAACCATTTTCAATTATGATTAAATAAAACGGCGCACTAGCGCCGTTTTTTTGTCTAAACTGAATAAACTTTCTCACCTCTGAACCTTTCACTCTGATAGCCTTTAAAAATAAAATCACTTTTAAAAAACGCTCAACCTTTGGAGGTACTATGCGTAAAACACTCCTAACTCTAGCACTCCTATCAATCAACATTGGTAGTGCGCACGCATTCTTAGATTCAGTCACTCAAAAAAGTAAAGAAAGTGGCCTGATGGACATGGTCGGCAGCAGCTTGAACACCGAGTCGTCTCCATTAACAGACATGCTAACTAGCCAATTACCAGTATCCACTGAGCAAGCAGCCGGAGGCAGTGGTGCACTACTCGCTTTGGCTCAAAGCCAGCTTTCGCAAGAAAATAGTAGTGAATTACAGTCTTTGATTCCTGGACTTTCAAACTTGCAAGGAGCACAAAGCTTACTAGGAAATATTGAGAATATCAGTGCAGTAAAAAGTGCATTCGATACGTTAGGTTTAGACCCATCTATGATCAGTCAGTTTGCTCCAGTAATCTTGGATTACTTGAACAAGCAAGGCGCTAGCGAAGGGCTTCTAAGTTCGTTGGGCGGGTTGTGGAATACTAGTAAATAAGCGTAAGTGATAATCACTTTTTAAATTGCCAGTCTGCATCGGTTGAAATAAATGCAGGCTGGATATAAAGGTTTACTGAATTACAGATACAAAAAAGCCGAGCTAATGCTCGGCTTTCTCGTTCTTACGAACTGATTACTCAGCAGCTTCTTCAGCAGCTGGGCGATCTACAAGCTCAATGTAAGCCATTGGAGCTTTATCACCAGCACGGAAGCCAGCTTTTAGGATACGAGTGTAACCGCCCTGACGAGCAGCAAAACGTGGACCTAGTTCGTTAAATAGTTTTGCAACTACTTCGTTGTCACGAGTACGTGCAAATGCTAGACGACGGTTAGCAACACTGTCAGTCTTAGCTAGTGTAATCAAAGGCTCAACTACGCGACGTAGCTCTTTTGCTTTTGGCAAAGTAGTCTTGATAACTTCATGACGTACTAGAGAGCTAGCCATGTTGCTGAACATCGCTTTGCGATGTGAGCTGTTGCGGTTGAGTTGACGACCACTCTTACGATGGCGCATGACCTAATCCTTCTAACTAGTATCGATTAATCTTCAGCGATTGATGCAGGTGGCCAGTTTTCTAGGCGCATGCCCAGAGACAGACCACGTGACGCAAGTACGTCTTTAATCTCAGTAAGAGATTTTTTACCAAGGTTAGGCGTTTTAAGTAGCTCAACCTCAGTACGTTGTACTAGATCACCGATGTAGTGAATCGCTTCTGCTTTCAGACAGTTAGCAGAGCGAACTGTTAGTTCAAGATCGTCTACAGGACGCAGTAGGATCGGATCGAATTCTGGCTTCTCTTCCTTCTCCTCAGGAACTCGTACATCACGAAGATCTACGAATGCATCCAATTGTTCAGCTAGGATTGTAGCTGCACGACGGATTGCTTCCTCAGGTTCTAGAGTACCGTTTGTTTCCATATCGATAACAAGCTTGTCTAGATCAGTACGCTGTTCTACACGAGCTGCTTCTACAGCGTAGGCAATTTTGTCTACTGGGCTGTAAGTAGCATCTACTAGTAGGCGACCGATAGGACGCTCGTCTTCTTCGTTATGGATACGCGCAGAAGCTGGAACATAACCACGACCACGTTCAACTTTGATACGCATTGCGATCTCAGCGTTGTCATCCGTTAGGTGACAAATTACGTGTTCAGGGTTAGCGATCTCTACATCACCATCATGGGTGATGTCACCTGCAACCACAGGGCCCGAGCCTGATTTGTTCAAAGTAATGAACACTTCATCTTTGCCTTCGGCAACGCGCACAGCCAAACCTTTAAGGTTTAGAAGAATTTCAAGAATATCTTCTTGAACGCCTTCTTTCGTGCTGTACTCATGAAGTACGCCTTCAATTTCTACTTCTGTTACAGCACAACCTGGCATAGAAGATAGAAGGATGCGGCGAAGTGCATTACCCAGAGTATGACCAAAGCCACGCTCTAATGGCTCAAGAGTTACTTTTGCGTGAGTCGAGCTGATTTGTTCGATGTCAACTAGACGTGGCTTAAGAAATTCTGTTACAGAACCCTGCATTGTGTCCTCTCTTTAGTTTAAACCTTACTTAGAGTAAAGCTCGACGATCAATTGTTCGTTGATGTCAGCTGATAGATCAGAACGCTCAGGCATACGCTTGAATGTACCTTCCATCTTGCCACCATCTACTTCAATCCAAGTTGGTTTTTCACGTTGTTCAGCAACTTCTAGAGCTGCTTTGATACGAGCTTGCTGTTTAGCTTTCTCGCGAATAGAAACAACGTCATTAGCCGCTACTTTGAAAGAAGGAACGTTTACAACTTTACCGTTTACTAGGATAGCTTTGTGGCTAACTAGCTGACGTGCTTCTGCGCGAGTTGCGCCAAAGCCCATGCGGTAAACTACGTTATCAAGACGACCTTCAAGAAGCTGAAGTAGGTTTTCACCAGTGTTGCCTTTTAGGCGAGCAGCTTCTTTGTAGTAGTTACGGAATTGTTTTTCTAGAACGCCGTACATACGACGTACTTTTTGCTTCTCACGAAGCTGAACGCCATACTCAGATAGACGACCGCGACGAGCGCCGTGTACACCTGGTGCGTTATCAATTTTACACTTGGTATCGATCGCGCGAACACCAGACTTAAGGAATAAGTCAGTGCCTTCACGACGGCTAAGCTTCAGCTTAGGACCCAAATATCTTGCCATGATTCTTCTCCAATTGTCCTAGAAACGCTATACGCGACGTTTCTTAGGTGGACGACAACCGTTATGAGGGATTGGTGTAGCATCAACGATGTTTGTGATGCGGAAACCAGCGGCGTTTAGTGCACGAACAGTAGATTCGCGACCTGGACCAGGACCCTTAACCATAACTTCCAAGTTCTTTAGGCCGTATTCTTTAGCCATTTCAGCACAACGCTCAGCAGCAACCTGTGCAGCGAACGGAGTAGACTTACGAGAACCACGGAAACCAGAACCACCTGCAGTAGCCCATGCAAGAGCGTTACCTTGACGGTCAGTAATGGTTACGATTGTGTTATTGAAAGAAGCATGGATGTGCGCAACGCCATCTGCAACTTGCTTGCGTACGCGCTTACGAGCGCGAGTTGGTTGTTTAGCCATTGTACTCTACCTTCCCGATTATTTCTTGATCGGCTTACGCGGACCCTTACGGGTGCGAGCGTTGGTTTTAGTACGCTGTCCACGTAGTGGTAGACTGCGACGATGACGAAGACCACGGTAACAGCCAAGGTCCATAAGACGCTTGATGTTCATAGATACTTCACGACGTAGATCACCTTCTACAGTGTACTTAGCTACACCATCACGCAGTTGATCGATCTGCTCTTCAGTTAGTTCACTGATCTTAACATTTTCAGCAATACCCACTTCAGCTAGGATAGCTTGAGAGCGAGTTTTACCGATGCCGTAGATCGCTGTTAGAGCGATTACTGCATGTTTCTGATCAGGAATGTTAATGCCTGCTATACGGGCCATTATTCACTCCTAAGTGTTTCTATAAAAGAATTAGCCGCAGCAAAGCCCGTTATGGATACGCTGCGGAATACTACTTCTTTTGCACGCAAAAGGTAGGCCGAGGAATATACTCGACCCAACCTTCATTTTCAAGTAAAAATTTCTGCTAATTAGCCTTGGCGCTGTTTGTGCTTTGGCTCACTGCAAATCACGCGAACGACACCGTTACGCTTGATTACTTTACAGTTACGGCAGATTTTTTTAACGGAAGCACGAACTTTCATTGCTAAACTCCGTAAATGAAACTGAGTCTACCGCCGGATTAACGGCCGTAGCCTTTCAGATTCGCTTTCTTCAACACAGAATCATACTGTTGAGACATCAGATGAGTCTGTACCTGTGCCATAAAGTCCATAATTACAACAACTACGATTAGTAGCGATGTACCGCCGAAGTAGAAACGTACGTTCCACGCGACCATCATGAACTCGGGAATCAGACAGATAAAGGTAATGTACAGTGCACCAGCAAGGGTTAAACGTGTCATTACTTTATCAATGTATTTCGCTGTCTGCTCACCTGGGCGGATACCGGGTACGAATGCACCAGACTTCTTCAAGTTATCTGCTGTTTCACGCGGGTTGAAAACCAACGCCGTGTAGAAGAAACAGAAGAAGATAATTGCTGCTGCATAAAGCATTACATACAACGGTTGACCTGGGCTAAGAGCCAAAGACACGTCAGTTAACCAACCGAACGCGCTGCTCTCACCGTTTTGACCAAACCACTGAGCCAATGTTCCTGGGAACAAGATAATACTTGATGCAAAAATCGCTGGAATTACACCTGCCATGTTAATTTTAAGAGGCAAGTGCGAGCTTTGCGCAGCAAATACTTTACGACCTTGTTGACGTTTCGCATAGTTAACGACGATTCGGCGTTGACCACGTTCCATGAAAACAACGAAGTAAATTACTGCAAAAGCTAATACCGCGATTAGCAACAGAAGAAGTACATGCAATTCACCTTGACGCGCTTGCTCGATTGTTTGACCGATTGCAGAAGGCAATCCAGCAACAATACCTGCAAAAATCAGTATCGAAATACCGTTACCAATTCCGCGCTCTGTAATTTGTTCACCTAACCACATCAAGAACATGGTACCGGTTACTAAACTTACGGTAGCAATTAGCGTAAACATGGTTTGGTTGATAACAACCAGATTGTCGACCATGTTTGGTAGGCCAGTTGCAATACCTATAGCTTGGAAGGTTGCAAGTACAAGCGTGCCGTAGCGTGTGTATTGGCTTATCTTACGACGGCCTGCTTCACCCTCTTTTTTGAGTTCAGCTAACGCTGGATGAACTACAGTTAGCAATTGGACAACAATAGATGCCGAAATATACGGCATGATGCCCAATGCTAATATAGATGCACGCTCAAGAGCACCACCGGAGAACATGTTAAACATTTCAACGATGGTACCTTTTTGCTGTTCGAACAAATCGGCAAGTACAGCAGCGTCAATACCAGGAATCGGCACAAAAGAGCCGGCTCGGAATACTAAAAGTGCACCAATTACGAATAACAAGCGCGACTTTAGTTCACTTAAGCCGCTCTGAGCACTACGAAAATCTTGTCCTGGTTTCTTAGCCATCTGTACCTCGTTCCTCGAGATTATTCCTCGATTTTACCGCCTGCAGCTTCGATTGCAGCTTTAGCGCCTTTAGTCACACGTAGACCTTTAACAGTCACTGCTTTGTTGATTTCACCAGAAAGAACAACTTTTACAAATTCGATGTTCTTAGTGATGATGTTAGCAGCTTTAAGACTGTTTAGATCAACTACGTCACCAGAAACTTTCGCTAGCTCAGCTAGACGAACTTCAGCAGACACTAGGCTCTTACGAGAAGTGAAACCGAATTTTGGTAGACGTTGTTTCAGAGGCATCTGACCGCCTTCGAAACCTGGACGAACACTGCCGCCAGAACGTGATTTTTGACCTTTGTGACCACGGCCACCAGTTTTACCTAGGCCTGAACCGATACCACGACCTACTCGCTTCGCAGAAGTTTTCGCGCCAGCAGCCGGTGCTAGAGTATTCAAACGCATTCTGATTACTCCTCAACTTTAACCATGTAGTAAACCTTGTTGATCATACCGCGAATACACGGAGTATCTTCAAGTTCTACTGTGTGGTTGATTTTACGAAGACCTAGACCGCGCAAAGTAGCTTTGTGCTTTGGCAGACGACCAATTGAGCTTTTAGTTTGAGTTACTTTAATAGTTGCCATGGTGTTCTTACTCCGAAATAGATTCAACAGTTAGACCACGTTTAGCAGCAACCATTTCTGGTGACTTCATGCTACCTAGTGCATCGATCGTTGCACGAACGATGTTGATAGGGTTCGTAGAACCGTACGCTTTAGATAGTACGTTGTGTACACCAGCAACTTCTAGTACTGCACGCATCGCACCACCTGCGATAACACCAGTACCTTCTGCAGCAGGCTGCATGTAAACTTTAGAGCCCGAATGGCGACCTTTCACTGGGTGGTGAAGAGTGCCTTCGTTTAGAGCGATCGTAGTCATGTTACGACGCGCTTTTTCCATTGCTTTTTGAATCGCTGCAGGTACTTCACGAGCTTTGCCGTAACCGAAACCTACACGACCGTTACCGTCACCAACTACTGTTAGTGCAGTGAAGCTCATGATTCGACCACCTTTAACCGTTTTAGAAACACGGTTAACTGCGATTAGCTTTTCTTGCAAATCATTCGCTTGAACTTGTTGTTCTTTAGCCATCTTCCAACCCTACCTTAGAATTTCAGACCAGCTTCGCGAGCAGATTCTGCTAGCGCCGCTACTCGACCGTGGTATTGGAAACCAGAACGATCAAATGCAACTGCAGTTACGCCCTTCTCTAGAGCGCGCTCAGCAATAGCTTTACCCACTGCTTTAGCTGCATCAACGTTACCAGTGTATTTCACTTGCTCACGGATCGCTTTTTCTACAGTAGAAGCTGCTGCGATAACCTCAGAGCCGTTAGCCGCGATAACCTGTGCGTACACGTGACGAGGAGTACGGTGTACAACTAGGCGAGTCGCACCCAGTTCTGCAATCTTACGACGTGCACGTGTAGCACGACGGATGCGAGATGCTTTCTTATCCATAGTGTTACCTTACTTCTTCTTAGCTTCTTTAGTACGCACATTTTCATCTGCGTAACGAACACCTTTGCCTTTGTATGGCTCAGGCTCACGGTAAGAACGAATGTCAGCCGCAACTTGACCAACTAGTTGCTTGTCAGCACCAGTGATCACGATTTCAGTTTGGCTTGGACATTCAGCTTTAATACCCGCTGGCAACTCGTGCTCAACTGGGTGTGAGAAGCCTAGTGTTAGACCTACAGCGTTGCCTTTGATAGCAGCACGGTAACCTACACCTTTAAGAGTTAGCTTCTTAGTAAAGCCTTCAGTAACACCAACAACCATGTTGTTAACTAGAGCGCGAGCAGTACCTGCTTGAGCCCATGCGTTAGCAACACCTTCTTTAGGACCGAAAGTCAGGTTATTTTCTTCCTGAGCGATTACAACTGCGTTGTTAAGAACGCGAGTTAGTTCGCCTTTCGCACCTTTTACAGTGATTTCTTGGCCGTTTAGTTTCACCTCTACGCCAGCTGGAATAGCGACAGGTGCTTTTGCAACACGAGACATAGTCTACTCCTTATTAAGCTACGTAAGCGATGATTTCACCACCAAGACCTGCTTTACGTGCAGCGCGGTCTGACATAAGACCCTTGGAAGTAGAAACGATAGCAATACCAAGACCACCCATTACAGAAGGAAGTTCATCTTTCTTCTTGTAAACACGTAGACCTGGACGAGAAACACGTTTAAGTTGCTCGATTACTGGTTTAGCTTGGAAGTACTTAAGTGTAACTTCTAGCTCAGGTTTTGCTTCGCCTTCAACAGCGAAGTCAACGATGTAACCTTCAGCTTTTAGTAGTGCAGCAATTGCAACTTTAAGCTTTGAAGAAGGCATTTTTACAGCAACTTTGTTTGCTGCCTGACCGTTACGAACGCGGGTCAGCATATCCGAAATCGGATCTTGCATGCTCATATGATTTACTCCAAATGATTAAGTGGCAATTACCAGCTAGCCTTACGAAGACCCGGAATCTCGCCTTTCATGCAAGCTTCACGAACCTTAATACGGCTTAGACCGAACTTACGTAGGTAACCGTGTGGACGACCAGTTTGGTTGCAACGGTTGCGCTGACGTGATGCACTTGAATCACGTGGAAGAGATTGCAGTGTAAGAACCGCGTTCCAACGATCTTCTTCAGATGCGTTTACATCGCTGATGATAGCTTTTAGCGCTGCACGCTTTTCAGCGAACTTAGCTACTAGCTTCGCACGTTTTGCTTCACGTGCTTTCATTGAATTTTTAGCCATAACAGTAACCCTTCACCTTACTTACGGAATGGGAAGTTAAAGGCAGCCAGCAGAGCACGGCCTTCCTCATCAGTACCAGCAGACGTCGTAATAGTGATGTCTAGACCGCGTACTCGATCAACTTTATCAAAGTCGATTTCCGGGAAGATGATTTGCTCGCGAACGCCCATGCTGTAGTTACCGCGACCGTCAAAAGACTTAGCGCTAACACCACGGAAGTCACGTACACGTGGAAGAGCGATGTTAATTAAACGCTCAAGAAAATCCCACATACGTTCGCCACGCAAGGTTACTTTACAACCGATAGGGTAGCCTTCACGGATTTTGAAACCTGCAACAGATTTGCGCGCTTTTGTGATAAGTGGCTTTTGACCAGAGATCGTTGCCATATCAGACGCTGCATTTTCTAGCAGTTTCTTATCGTTGATTGCTTCACCAACACCCATGTTTAGGGTGATTTTCTCGATTCTAGGGACTTGCATGACGCTTGTGTAACCGAACTGTTTGGTCAGTTCAGCGACTACAGACGACTTGTAGTAATCATGCAGTTTCGCCATAGTAGAACTCCAAATTACTTCTATTAGTTAGAAACGGTTTCGCCGTTAGACTTGAAGAAACGAACTTTTTTGCCGTCTTCAAAACGGAAACCGATACGGTCAGCTTTACCAGTAGCTGCGTTAAAGATAGCCACGTTAGAAACGTCGATAGCTGCTTCTTGCTCTACGATACCGCCTTGGATACCCATAGCTGGAACAGGTTTCTGATGTTTCTTAACTAGGTTGATACCTTCAACGATAACTTTACCAGTTGCTAGAACCTTAGTTACTTTACCTTTCTTGCCTTTGTCTTTACCAGCAAGAACGATTACTTCGTCATTACGACGGATTTTAGCTGCCATTTCTACGTGCTCCTTACAGAACTTCTGGAGCCAGTGAAACGATCTTCATGAACTTATCGCCACGAAGTTCGCGTGTCACAGGACCAAAGATACGTGTACCGATTGGTTGCTCAGTATTGTCGTTTAGCAATACGCAAGCATTTCGGTCGAAGCGAATGACAGAACCGTCAGGACGACGTACGCCTTTACGGGTGCGCACTACCACCGCCTTCAGAACATCACCTTTTTTAACTTTACCGCGAGGGATTGCTTCCTTCACAGTAACTTTGATGACGTCACCGATATGTGCATAACGGCGGTGAGAGCCACCCAGAACCTTAATACACATTACGCTGCGTGCGCCTGAGTTATCAGCTGCGTCCAGCATACTTTGCATTTGGATCATGTTAGTGCTCCGCTAAATATTAATAACTAGACCCATCACGGGTCGGGCTGCCTCTTTAAAAGGGACGCGAATTGTACCACCCTTTTTTGTGATTGGGTAGTCAAAAAATAAACGGCTCCAAAAATATTTTGGAGCCGCTTTAGTTTCATAGAATTAACGAGATTAAATCTTCGCCTTTTCTAGAACTTTTACCAAAGTCCAAGACTTAGTCTTAGACAGTGGACGACACTCTGCGATTTCAACTGTGTCGCCTAGGCCACACTCGTTGTTCTCGTCATGTGCGTGTACTTTAGTCGTACGTTTTACGTATTTACCGTAGATTGGGTGTTTTACGAAACGTTCGATAGCAACAGTGATAGACTTGTCCATCTTGTCGCTAACAACACGACCTTGTTGAGTACGTTTTACTTCGCTCATTATGCGCCTGCCTTCTCAGTCAAAACAGTTTTCACACGTGCGATATCACGGCGTACAGCTTTCAGAGTATGAGTTTGCTGTAGTTGACCAGTCGCAGCTTGCATGCGCAAGTTGAACTGTTCGCGTAGCAAATTCATTAGCTCAGCGTTAAGCTCTTCAACGCTTTTCTCGCGTAGATCTTGTGCTTTCATCACATCACCTGCTTAGTTACAAATGTAGTTTTGAAAGGCAGTTTACGTGCCGCAAGACGGAACGCTTCACGTGCCAATTCTTCAGGTACACCACCCATTTCGTACATAACCTTACCAGGTTGGATTTGGGCTACCCAGTACTCAACGTTACCTTTACCCTTACCTTGACGAACTTCAAGTGGTTTTTCTGTGATTGGTTTGTCTGGGAACACACGGATCCAGATTTTACCTTGACGCTTAACGTGACGTGTCATTGCACGACGTGCCGCTTCGATTTGACGAGCAGTTAGACGACCACGGCCAACAGCTTTAAGACCGAATTCGCCGAAGCTTACATCAGTACCTTTAGCTAGACCACGGTTACGACCAGTCTGAACCTTACGGAACTTAGTACGTTTAGGTTGTAGCATCTGTCGACTCCTTACTTACGGCCTTTACGCTGCTTCTTAGGCTTGTCGCCTTTAGGCTCTACAGCGTTAGCTGCTGGCATACCACCTAGGATTTCACCTTTGAAGATCCAAGTTTTAATGCCGATCACACCGTATTGAGTGTGAGCCGAAGAAGTTGCGTAATCAATGTCAGCACGTAGAGTGTGTAGAGGCACACGGCCTTCACGGTACCACTCTGAACGTGCGATTTCAGCGCCGCCTAGACGACCGCTTACTTCCACTTTGATACCTTTAGCGCCTAGGCGCATTGCGTTTTGTACTGCGCGCTTCATAGCACGACGGAACATAACACGACGCTCTAGCTGAGACGCGATGCTGTCACCAACAAGTTGCGCATCTAGTTCAGGCTTACGTACTTCAGCGATGTTAATTTGCGCTGGTACACCTGCAATTTTAGCTACAGCTGCGCGTAGCTTCTCAACGTCTTCACCTTTCTTACCGATAACAACGCCTGGACGAGCAGTGTGAATAGTCACACGGATGCTCTTAGCAGGACGCTCGATAACGATACGTGATAGAGACGCTTTTTTCAGTTCACTTGTAAGGAACTGACGTACCTTGAAGTCGCCGTCTAGGTTGTCAGCGAAATCTTTGGTGTTAGCAAACCATGTAGCATTCCAAGGCTTAACGATGCCTAGACGAATACCATTTGGATGTACTTTTTGACCCATTGCTTACTCTCCTAGTCTCTAGCGATCTGCTACAACAACAGTGATGTGGCTTGAACGCTTCAAGATACGATCCGCACGACCTTTAGCACGAGGCATAATACGCTTCATGGTTGGGCCTTCATCTACAAAGATTTTTGCGACATTCAGATCGTCAATATCTGCACCTTCGTTGTGCTCCGCGTTAGCGATAGCAGACTCTAGAACTTTCTTAACTAGTGCAGCAGCTTTTTTGTTGCTGAACGTTAGGATTTCTAGAGCTTGGTCAACAGATTTACCACGGATTAGATCCGCAACTAAGCGAGCTTTCTGAGGCGAAATGCGAGCAAAGTTATGTTTAGCAATTGCTTCCATTATCTACTCCTTAGCGCTTCTTAGCTTTCTTATCCGCAGCGTGACCGCGGTAAGTACGTGTTGGTGCGAATTCACCCAGTTTGTGACCGATCATTTCATCAGTTACAAATACTGGTACGTGCTGACGACCATTATGGACAGCGATGGTCAAACCGATCATCGTAGGGATGATCATTGAACGACGGGACCAAGTCTTAATAGGCTTTTTGTCTCCGCTTTCCACCGCTTTCTCTACCTTCTTCAGCAAGTGTAGGTCAATAAAAGGACCTTTCTTGAGAGAACGTGGCATGGCGATTCCTCTTTATATAGATTACTTGTTACGACGACGTACGATGTACTTGTCAGTGCGTTTGTTCTTACGAGTCTTGAAGCCTTTAGTAGGCATACCCCAAGGAGATACTGGGTGACGACCACCAGAAGTACGGCCTTCACCACCACCATGTGGGTGGTCAATCGGGTTCATTACAACACCACGAACCGTTGGACGGATACCGCGATGACGTGATGCACCTGCTTTACCAAGTTCACGTAGCATGTGCTCAGAGTTACCAACTTCACCGATTGTTGCACGGCCTTCAGAAAGAACTTTGCGCATCTCGCCAGAACGTAGACGGATAGTTACGTACGCACCGTCGCGAGCAACGATTTGAGCGTAAGCACCAGCCGAACGAGCTAGCTGACCACCTTTACCAGGCTTAAGTTCAACGTTATGTACTGTTGAACCTACTGGGATATTACGCATTGGTAGAGTGTTACCAGCTTTGATTGGTGCATCAACACCAGACTGAATAACATCACCAGCTACAACACCTTTAGGTGCTAGGATGTAGCGACGCTCACCGTCTTTGTAAAGAACTAGAGCAATGTTTGCGCTACGGTTTGGATCGTATTCAAGACGCTCAACTGTCGCTGGAATACCATCTTTAGTACGTTTGAAGTCAACTACACGGTAGTGGTGCTTGTGACCACCGCCGATGTGACGTACTGTGATACGACCCTTGTTGTTACGACCACCGTTCTTAGAGTTTTTCTCTAGAAGAGGTGCGTATGGCTTGCCCTTGTGTAGGTCAGCGTTAACAACTTTAACAACGTGACGACGACCAGGGGAAGTCGGCTTACATTTAACAATAGCCATTTTTAACTACTCCTGTTATTCCGCGCCGCCAACGAAGTCAAGATCTTGACCTTCTTTCAAAGTAACGTACGCTTTCTTAACGTCGCTGCGGCGACCTTGGCGTAGACCTTGACGTTTGGTCTTACCCTTAGTGATAAGAGTATTTACAGACTTAACTTCAACTTCAAATAGCTTTTCTACAGCTGCTTTGATCTCTTTTTTAGTCGCATCTTTAGCTACTTTGAAAACGATAGTGTTCGCTTTCTCAGCTGCCATAGTTGCTTTTTCAGAGATGTGCGGTGCACGTAGAACTTTTAGGATACGCTCTTCAGTGATCATGCTAGCATTTCCTCTACTTGCTTAACTGCTTCTGCAGTCATTACAACTTTGTCAAACGCGATTAGAGATACTGGATCGATACCAGCAACATCACGTGCGTCAACTTTGTATAGGTTACGAGCAGCTAGGAATAGATTCTCATCTACTTCGCTAGTCACGATTAGAGCGTCAGTTAGCTCAAGCTCTTTAAGCTTAGCAACTAGCTCTTTAGTCTTTGGTGCTTCAACTGAGAAGTTATCAACAACGATTAGACGCTCTTGACGAACAAGCTCAGAAAGAATGCTCTTCATAGCACCACGGTACATTTTTTTGTTTACTTTTTGGCTGTGATCTTGTGGTTTCGCAGCAAAAGTAACACCACCTGTACGCCAGATTGGGCTACGGATTGTACCAGCACGCGCACGGCCAGTACCTTTTTGACGCCATGGCTTAGCGCCACCGCCAGAAACTTCTGAACGTGTTTTTTGAGCACGAGTACCTTGACGAGCACCTGCTGCGTACGCAACAACTACTTGGTGTACAAGAGCTTCGTTAAACTCACGTCCGAAAGTAGTTTCGGAAACAGTTAGTGCATCGGCACCTTTAACCATTAGTTCCATTACTTACTCCTGAGACGTTATGCTTTAACAGCTGGTTTAACGATCACGTTGCCGCCAGTTGCGCCTGGGACTGCACCTTTAATAAGAAGCAGGTTGCGCTCAGCGTCAACACGTACGATCTCTAGGTTTTGAGTCGTTACACGCTCAGCACCCATGTGACCTGCCATTTTCTTGCCTTTAAATACGCGACCTGGAGTCTGACATTGACCGATAGAACCAGGAGCACGGTGAGACAATGAGTTACCGTGAGTCATATCTTGAGTACGGAAGTTCCAACGCTTAACAGCGCCTTGGAAACCTTTACCCTTAGATGTACCAGTAACGTCTACTTTCTTAGTTTCGTTGAATAGTTCAACAGTTAGTTCTGAACCAACTTCGAACTCTTCGCCGTTTTCTAAACGGAATTCCCAAAGACCGCGACCAGCTTCAACGCCAGCCTTAGCAAAGTGACCTGCTTCAGCTTTGTTTACACGGTTAGCTTTCTTAGAACCAGCTGTAACCTGGATTGCTGCGTAGCCGTCAGTTTCAAGAGTTTTCACTTGAGAAACACGGTTAGCTTCAACCTCAACAACTGTTACTGGGATAGAAACGCCTTCTTCAGTAAATACGCGGGTCATGCCCACTTTACGACCGATTAGACCAATCATACTTCTAATCTCCCTTAACCTAGGCTAATTTGAACGTCAACGCCCGCAGCAAGGTCTAGACGCATTAGAGCATCAACAGTCTTGTCTGTTGGCTCAACGATGTCGATTAGACGCTTGTGAGTACGGATTTCGTACTGGTCACGTGCTTTCTTGTTAACGTGTGGAGAGATAAGAACTGTGAAACGCTCTTTACGAGTTGGCAGTGGGATTGGACCACGAACCTGTGCGCCAGTGCGCTTAGCTGTTTCAACGATTTCCGCTGTAGAAGCATCGATTAGTTTGTAATCGAAAGCTTTTAGGCGGATACGGATACGTTGGTTCTGCATGAGACAGAGCTCCAAATTTAATAAATTACACAAACAATATCGCCACTCAAACTCGTCAAGACGAGAGAATGCCGATTGATTTATGTGAAACCGTAGCATCCAAGATTAGGACGCATTGTCAGTTAATTTTCGATTAACTATCCCTATATGCCAAAGTCACCTTTGAGGATAGTTTTTCCGAAGAAAAGATAGCTAATTGTATTAACCGCGAACATAAGCTGAGTATACATTACCTCACAAATCCTTAGATTTGCTCGCTCCTCACTGCTCATTGGTTCACAACTGGCTTAACCAGTGCGCTGCATTATACAGATCACACTTTAGGTTGCAAGCGCTGAGTGAAAAATAATCGGGAATATTCCAAACCCTATACATCCCTCTTCGCTTGGTAGCCATTAAACAAAAAGGACGCCGAAGCGTCCTTTTCTAAACTGTAATCGTAATAGCGGCTGCTATTATTTCTTACCGCTTGATAGTGCACCGAAACGCTTGTTGAAGCGATCAACACGGCCGCCTGTATCAACGATACGTTGCTTACCAGTGTAGAATGGGTGACACTTGTCACATACGTCTAGGTGGATAGACTCTTTACCTAGAGTAGAGTTGAACTCAAAAGAGTTGCCGCAAGAACAAGTCGCTTTTACTGCTTTGTATTCTGGGTGGATACCAGCTTTCATGGGATAACCTCAATAGTAGGCCGTGTCGCTATACGAATCTAAGCCGCACACCACACGCAATTAATAATAAAATGGGATACCGCATCAACTAATTGCCGAAGCCATATCTCAAGGCGCGATATAGTAAAGAATCACATTGCTCGGATCAACACATTTGGCAACTTTTTCGCCACTTTTTTAGCCAGACTAATCATAGAGGCACGATTCACGCTGAATCACATAGCTTTACTCGAATTTCCATACCGATTTTAATAGACTCTCATTTCCTTTCCCTCTTTTTAATAGCTAAGAATTTATGCGTCCAACCATTGCTAGAGTGGCATTACCCGTTCCGCTCGACAAACAATTTGATTACGCCATTCCGGGGCACCTGTTTCCGATCATTGGTGGACGCGTTTCCGTGCCTTTTGGACGCCAAACCTTAGTCGGCATCGTCACCGCAATGGTTAATCACTCGGACTTTCCCAAAGATCAACTCAAGCCAATCAAAGCAGTTCTTGATTCTCAGCCGATATGGTCTGAAAAGCTTTATTCGTTGCTGACTTGGTGCAGCCAGTTCTACCAATACCCACTTGGAGATACGCTACACAATGCGATGCCAGCAGCTCTACGTAAAGGAAAGCCTGCAGATTTTGCGACGTTACAAGAGTGGCAAATTACCGAATCCGGTAAAGACAAGCTGATGCAAGGGCTTGATCGTCGAGCGGTCAAACAACAGAAGGTCTTGCAAATGTTGGTTAACGGCGCTTTGCCTCACCAGGAATTTGTCGACCAAGAGATAGCCTCAACAGTACTAAAGTCTTTAGAAGAGAAAGGCTGGATTGAACGTATCGAGAAGAAGCCTGTAATCACCCAGTGGGGACAGCACGTTGAATGCGACGTCGAGAAGCCAAAGCTCAACCACGAACAAGCGCTGGCTATTGCAAGTGTAAATAGCCAAACAGGTTTTGCTTGCTATTTATTAGAAGGCGTCACGGGCTCAGGTAAGACAGAAGTGTACCTCAACCTTATCAAGCCAGTTTTAGAGCAAGGGAAACAAGCCTTGGTTTTAGTACCAGAGATTGGCTTAACGCCCCAAACCATCAACCGCTTTAAACGCCGTTTTAATGTGCCAGTTGACGTCATCCACTCCGGGTTAAACGAGACGGAGCGTCTGAATGCGTGGCTTTCTGCACGCGACAAAGCGGCCGGAATCATTATCGGCACACGCTCTGCCCTACTCGCGCCTTTTGCTGATCTCGGGATTATCATTGTGGACGAGGAACATGACACCTCTTACAAACAGCAAGATAGCTTGCGTTATCATGCACGCGATGTTGCTGTAATGCGCGCTCATAAAGAACAAGTTCCGATTGTTCTGGGCTCAGCCACACCTGCACTGGAGACATTGCACAATGCCTTGTCAGGCAAATATCACCATTTAACACTAACCCAACGAGCTGGCTCTGCCGTGCCAACCACTAATAAAGTGTTAGATGTAAAAGGTCAGTATTTAGAAAGTGGCTTATCTGCCCAACTGATTGCCGAGATGCGCAAGCATTTAAAAGCGGGCAATCAAGTAATGTTGTTTCTTAACCGCCGAGGCTTTTCGCCCGCTTTGATGTGCCATGAATGCGGTTGGATTGCAGAATGTAAACGTTGTGATGCGTACTATACGTTCCACCATTACAGCAACGAAATACGCTGCCATCACTGCGGCTCACAACAACCGGTAATTCATCAATGTCAGGGGTGTGGTTCAACTCAACTGGTTACCGTCGGCGTAGGAACGGAACAACTCGAACAACAATTGGCTCAGTTATTTCCAGAATACAACGCCATTCGCATCGACAGAGACAGCACACGTCGCAAAGGTAGTTTGGAAGATGCCCTTGAATCGATTCGTAAAGGTGAACATCAAATTCTGATTGGCACCCAAATGCTGGCTAAGGGGCACCATTTTCCAAATGTAACACTCGTTGCTCTTTTGGATGTTGATGGCTCTCTCTATAGTAGTGACTTCCGCGCTTCCGAGCGACTAGCGCAGTTGTTTATTCAGGTCGCAGGTCGTGCCGGCCGCGCAAGTAAACCTGGCGAGGTTATCCTACAAACCCACCATCCTGAGCACAGCTTGCTGCAGGCCCTGCTTCAAAAAGACTATCGCCACTTTGCTATGACTGCTCTGGAAGAACGCAAACTGGCTCAGCTTCCGCCTTATAGTTTCTTGACTCTGTATAAAGCAGAGGCGAACCAAAGTGAGGTAGTTGAAGACTTCCTGCGTCAGGTTCGCTTTACGTTAGAGTCACACCCTCTGTTCGATGATTCCTGCATGGTGTTAGGCCCTACTCCTTCACCTTTGGCTAAGCGGGCTGGTAAATACCGCTGGCAACTATTACTGCAAACTCAGCATCGTTCATTGATGCAAAAGTTATTAACCAGTGCCAAACCTGCTATTGAGTTGTTGCCAAATGCTAAGAAAGTACGCTGGAATTTAGACATAGAACCACAAGATCTCAGCTAGCAAACGTTTAACTATGTAATGAATTACCATTTAATGTGACCAGAATCACACCAAGATTACAATTTTTGTTAAACAGACCGTAACTTTCACTTTAGAAATGAATAGACTATCCAAATTAGAAAAGTCTAAAGTGACTTGTTTGCACAGGCTTAGATTAAAACAATGACTATTCCCACAAATTGATATCGCGGTGAAGAATCCATTTTCCCACTCGTTAACACGAACTGAGCGAAGAGCAAATACAGCTCTCACTCGGTTTGATTACTCTGATTTCAAACCGGAATAACGTCATCTTGGCAAAAAATAAATGAGAGGTTAAAAACTATGGCGACAATGAAGGATGTTGCCCAGCTTGCGGGAGTGTCTACGGCTACGGTATCTCGAGCCTTAATGAATCCAGAGAAAGTCTCTTCTTCTACAAGAAAGAGAGTAGAAGATGCCGTACTTGAAGCGGGTTATTCTCCAAACTCATTAGCGCGTAACTTACGTAGAAACGAATCAAAAACCATTGTTACTATCGTTCCCGACATCTGTGATCCTTATTTTTCTGAAATTATTCGCGGTATTGAAGATGCAGCCATGGAACATGGCTATCTAGTCCTGCTGGGCGATAGCGGACAACAGAAGAAACGCGAAAGCTCTTTCGTAAACCTCGTATTTACTAAGCAGGCAGATGGAATGCTACTGCTTGGTACAGATCTACCATTCGATGTCAGTAAGCCAGAGCAAAAGAACTTACCTCCGATGGTAATGGCGTGTGAATTTGCGCCAGAGCTCGAGCTTCCGACAGTACATATTGATAACCTGACCTCAGCATTTGAAGCGGTGAATTACCTGACCCAATTAGGTCATAAACGCATTGCTCAAATCTCTGGACCAGATACAGCAATATTGTGTCAGTTCCGCCAGCAAGGCTACCAACAAGCCCTGCGCCGTGCCGGCATCAATAAAGATCCACAATATAGTGTCATTACTGAGTTCTCTTTTGATGGCGGAGCAAAAGCCGTTCGTAAACTGCTCGAATTGCCAGAACCACCAACGGCTATTTTCTGTCACTGTGACACAATGGCCATCGGCGCAATTCAAGAAGCGAAAAAGCTTGGCTTACGAGTACCGCAAGATCTCTCTGTTGTGGGCTTTGATGACATTAACTTCGCTCAGTACTGCGATCCACCGTTGACCACCATATCTCAACCTCGCTATGAGATTGGTCGACAAGCGATGCTAATGATGCTCGAGATGTTAAAAGGCCACGACGTGCATTCAGGCTCGCGTCTGCTTGAAACTAATCTCGTCATTCGTGGAAGTGCAGCGCCACCACAGCGCCCTTAACCTAAAGATTAGGTATTCATCCCCAAAGCGGTGCTAAGGCGCCGCTTTTTTATTTACCCCTCCTGCTTTTTGTGTATCCCTGAATAAATGTAAGTGAGAACGGAAACACACTCCTACACTCGGGCGTTGTCGCGCTTTAGCTATCAAGATTCTATCAATAGGGTGTTTTCTCAACTCGTTCTGGATTAACATATTTGCAAGAATCCTTGATGACCAGAAATAACCGTGGCAAATAGAGATTATGTAAGACGGGGGCGAGGCGCCCCAAAAAAGTCGACAAAAAAACAGCCGCCGAGAAGAAAAAAACCTTGGCGCAGTGGCCTGCTCGCTATCTTGCTCGTGGGCGGTTTTGGCTATGGTCTTTACCTTTTGAGTAGCGACCCAGAACCTAAACAACCAGTCGTGAAGCAGCCAACAACCACTGTCAGCAAACCAAAGCCGAAAAAAGACTTGCCGCCACCACCAGAAGAAAAATGGGAATATGTTGAGTCACTACCGAAACGTGAAGTTGAAGTTGTGGCTAAAGAAATTGAAGTTTCTAAAATTCCTTACATCATGCAGTGTGGCGCGTACAAAACTCAGGCACAAGCGGAAGAGCGCAAGCTTGCAATCGCGTTCCAAGGGATGTCGAGCAAGATTCGTAAGAAAGAAGGCAGTTCATGGTATCGTGTGGTGCTAGGTCCGTATAAGTTCAAACGTGATGCAGAACGTGACCGTCATAAACTGCAACGCGCGAAAATCGAGCCGTGCGCGATTTGGAAAGAAAATCTTTAAACTCAGGCCCTAGGAGCTAAGATCCTAGGGCCTTTCTTTTTGCCCCCTTGAATCCCCATTTCTCCTCCCCCATATACTGAATTAAATCCAAAGAGAAATAATCAAGAGGTCGACTGTGACTACCATTGTATCTGTACGTCGAAATAATAAAGTCGTCATCGCGGGTGATGGCCAAGTATCTCTAGGCAATACCGTAATGAAAGGTAATGCGCGCAAAGTTCGCCGCCTATACAACAACCAAGTACTAGCGGGCTTTGCCGGCGGTACTGCGGATGCCTTCACCCTTTTTGAGCGCTTCGAAAGCAAACTGCAAATGCACCAAGGTCACCTAACCAAAGCGGCAGTTGAGCTAGCTAAAGACTGGCGTAGCGATCGTGCTTTGCGCAAGCTCGAAGCATTACTTGCCGTTGCCGACGAAACCGCATCGTTAATCATTACCGGTAATGGTGATGTCGTACAGCCAGAACACGACCTGATTGCGATTGGCTCTGGTGGTGCTTACGCACAAGCTGCCGCAACCGCCCTACTAGAAAACACAGATCTAGATGCTCGTGAGATCGCGGAAAAAGCTCTCAATATCGCGGGTGACATTTGTGTCTTCACTAACCATCACCACACGGTAGAAGAGCTAGACTCAACAATAGAGCCTGAAAAACCAACCGCGTAATCGTAACGAAGTAAGGAAAGAATATGTCTGAAATGACGCCTCGCGAAATCGTTCATGAATTGAACCGCCACATTATCGGTCAAGAAAAAGCCAAACGTTCGGTTGCGATTGCACTTCGTAACCGCTGGCGCCGCATGCAGCTTGAAGAAAGCTTGCGTGCCGAAGTGACGCCAAAAAACATCTTGATGATTGGCCCTACTGGTGTTGGTAAGACTGAAATCGCACGACGCCTCGCAAAACTGGCAAATGCCCCTTTCATCAAAGTTGAAGCGACAAAATTCACCGAAGTGGGTTACGTTGGTAAAGAAGTTGAAACCATCATCCGTGACCTAACCGATGTCGCTGTGAAAATGACGCATCAACAAGCGATGGAAAAAGTGAAATTCCGCGCAGAAGAACAAGCGGAAGAACGCATTCTTGATGCGCTACTGCCACCAGCACGTGATAGTTGGGGTCAAGCAGAGCAAACGGAAGAGTCTTCTCACACTCGCCAGATCTTCCGTAAGAAACTGCGTGAAGGCCAACTAGACGATAAAGAAATTGAAATCGACGTAGCCGCACCGCAGATGGGCGTAGAGATCATGGCGCCTCCTGGTATGGAAGAGATGACTAACCAGCTGCAAGGCATGTTCCAAAACCTCGCTGGCGACACTAAGAAAAAACGTAAGCTGAAAATCAAAGACGCAATGAAAGCGTTAGCGGAAGAAGAAGCGGCGAAACTGGTTAACCAAGAAGAGCTGAAAGAAGCAGCGATTTTCAACGTTGAAAACAACGGCATCGTATTTATCGATGAGATCGACAAGATCTGTAAACGCGGCGAGAGCTCAGGCCCAGACGTTTCACGCGAAGGTGTTCAGCGCGACCTACTTCCATTGATTGAAGGCAGCACGGTATCAACCAAGCACGGCATGGTAAAAACAGACCACATTCTGTTTGTTGCATCTGGTGCATTCCAAGTGGCAAAACCATCTGACTTGATCCCAGAATTGCAAGGCCGTCTACCAATTCGTGTTGAGCTAGAAGCACTAAGCAGCAACGACTTCAAACGCATTCTGACAGAACCAAAAGCCTCTCTAACAGAGCAGTACGTTGCGTTGATGAAAACGGAAGATGTGGACATCGAGTTCACAGAAGATGGTATCACGCAAATCGCGGAAGCGGCATGGACGGTCAACGAGAGCACAGAAAACATCGGTGCTCGTCGCTTACACACCGTAATGGAACGCTTGATGGATGAAATCTCTTACGACGCAGCGGAGCAATCTGGCGCTAAATTCATTATTGATTCCGCTTACGTGAAAGCGCGCCTAGGCGACACAATTGAAGATGAAGATCTAAGCCGCTTTATTCTTTAAACGCAATCTATTTTACCAAAGCCCAGAACCTTGTTTCTGGGCTTTTTGTTTAGAATGACGGTGACTTTGACAACATCTAAATCAAAAGATCTCGTCATTCTAGCGAGCTCAAGCGAGACTAAGAATCTGCTAACAGCAGACGCCTTTCTTTCCAACTCACCTTCACCACTGCACAATCGGATGATCGATTCTGAATCACACTCGTTCCTCGCTGTTCAGCATGACGGTGACTTAGACAACATCTAGATCAAAAGCTCTCGTCATTCTAGCGAGCTTAAGCGAGACTAAGAATCTGCTAACAGCAAACGCCTTTCTTTCCAACTCACCTTCACCACTTCACAATCGGACGATAGATTCTGAATCACACTCGTTCCTCGTTGTTCAGAATGACGGTGACTTTGACAACATCTAAATCAAAAGATCTCGTCATTCTAGCGAGCTCAAGCGAGACTAAAAATCTGCTAACAGCAGACGCCTATTCTTTCACACTCACCTTCACCACTGCACAATCGGATGATGGATTCTGAATCACACTCGTTCCTCGCTGTTCAGAATGACGGTGACTTAGACAACATCTAGACCAAAAGCTCTCGTCATTCTAGCGAGCTCAAGCGAGACTAAGAATCTGGTAACAGCAGACGCCTATTCTTTCCCACTCACCTTCACCACCGCACAATCGGATGATCGATTCTGAATCACACTCGTTGTTCAGAATGACGGTGACTTTGACAACACCTAAATCAAAAAGGTCTCGTCATTCTAGCGAGCTCAAGCGAGACTAAGAATCTGGTAACAACAGACGCCTATTCTTTCCCACTCACCTTCACCACCGCATAATCGGATGATCGATTTTGAATCACACTCGTTGTTAAGAATGACGGTGACTTTGACAACACCTAAATCAAAAGACCTGGTCATTCTAGCGAGCTCAAGCGAGACTAAGAATCTGCTAACAGCAAACGCCTTTCTTTCCAACTTACCTTCACCACTGCACAATCGGACGATAGATTCTGAATAACCCTTTGACTTCTAGCTGAGTTGTTTTAGGTCAATAGCGTATCTGCCTCTTTGTGCTTATACTGGGCACATTGGTTACTAGCACGAAATTTCCATGAAACAATCTCTACAGATCTGGCTTGAAGCCGCTCGTCCAAAAACATTACCTCTGGCATTGGTCTCTATCTTAACAGGTAGCGTGCTCGCGTACTCGGCGGGTCATTTCTCACTGACGATTGCCATCATGGCTTTCGTAACCGCGACATTGCTGCAAATTCTGTCCAACCTGGCAAACGACTATGGCGATGCCGTTCAAGGTACAGATAACGACAAACGCCTCGGCCCATTACGAGCGATGCAGTCAGGCGCGGTAAGTGCGAAACAGATGAAACAGGCGATTATCTTTAACATCGCTCTGACCGCCATTTCAGGCTTGGTGTTGGTTTTCTATTCACTAAGTTCACTGGAAAGCATTGTCACTTTTATCGGGCTGGGAATTCTGGCCATTCTCGCAGCCATTGCTTATACCATGGGTAGCAAACCATACGGTTACGTGGGGCTTGGCGATATTTCAGTTTTCTTGTTTTTTGGTTTACTCGGCGTATCCGGTACTTATTTCTTGCATACTGGTCACGTAGATACCACGCTATTCTTACCTGCTCTAGGCTGCGGTTTACTCGCCGTTGCAGTACTCAACATCAACAATATGCGTGATATCGAGAACGACCGAGAGTGTGGTAAACGCACAGTCGCAGTGCGATTGGGTCAACGCAAAGCCAAGCATTACCACTTTGTTTTACTTGGCGGTGCTATTCTTGCCTTTGCGGCTTACTTGTTAATTCAAGACAAACCCGTTTGGATTAGCTTGCCATTTTTACTTAGTATTTATTTCGTGGCCGATCATGGTAAAGCGGTTTGGCATACACAAAAGCCCGCTCAGATAGCACCAATGATGCCAGTCATCGTGAAATGCTCTTTAGTCACCAACGTTTTGTTTGCAACAATTGTGGTAGCTCAAACTCTAGTAAGTTAAAAAAGGATTGTCATTGCATTGACTTAATGCCTAGATATACTCAAAGACAACCAATTTCTGTTTAGAAAGGTACGCTATGGAATACAATACCTCAGCACTCTGTGATATCTACCTCGATCAGGTAGATGTGGTTGAACCAATGTTCAGTAACTTTGGCGGTCGCGCTTCATTTGCCGGGCAAATCACCACCATCAAGTGTTTTGAAGATAATTCGTTGATCCGCGCGACATTAGAGCAAGATGGACTTGGTCGCGTTTTGTTAATTGACGGTGGCGGTTCCCTACGTAAAGCCCTTATCGATGCAGAAATCGCAACCATTGCGGAAGAAAACGAGTGGGAAGGCATTGTTGTTTACGGCTGTGTTCGTGAAGTAGATGAACTTGAAGATATGAACTTAGGCATTCAAGCCCTCGCTTCTATTCCTGTTGGAGCGACCAGTCAGGGGATTGGCGAATTGGATGTACCAGTCAACTTTGGCGGCGTCAGCTTCTTACCTGAAGATTATATTTATGCTGATAGCACCGGAATTATCCTGTCGCCTGAACCATTGAATATTGATTTAGAGTTGGATGAAGAAGCATAGCGAGTCTTAGGTGTCTAAGTTATAGGGTCTTCTCTTGGCTCTTAGCGCCTAGCCTTGTCTTAACATTTTCTACTTCCCTAAAACACAAACACCCGCTTAACGCGGGTGTTTTTAATTTGGAATGAAGAAGCCGAATTATTCCACTTCGTCCATTTTGCCAAGTAGTGCACGAATGCGCTCTTGCCATTGTGCGTGCTCTTGCTGTGCTTGTTGTGCTTTTTGCTCTAGCTCTTCACGTTGAGAGCGAAGCTCGTTCGCTTCTTCCGCAAGTTTAGCTTTATCTTCTTTCAGCTCTTCGACTTCCATCTGAAGAAGAGTGATTGTGTCAACTGCAGTTTGAATTTTAGATTCTAGTTGTTCTAGTACTTCAAAAGACATCTTGGCCTACCTATGTTATTCCGTTGGGACGATGTGCGAGATTGATGCACACCTAACCTATATAAGGTTCATTCTACTCAGCGTCGCGATGAGAAACACTCACTATATTCGATATTTTGCATCATTCGGTCAAAAAATCAGCGCAATCTCACTAAACGCTGACTTTTCTTGTCGCCGAAGCATTTTTGAGCAAGGATTTTGCGTCTCGCTACGCTGAAAATCGCCCTAAGTATTGATCAAATTCAAGTTAGATAAAGTAAAAGCCTCGCAAAAAGGCAAACGTTTACTCGACCTTGTGATAGAATCGCCGCGCAAATTCTTCTTCCCTCTTGCTTACTTGGAGACATCATGAAACGCGATTTAGCAATGGCATTTTCCCGTGTGACTGAAGGTGCAGCTCTGGCTGGTTACAAATGGCTTGGCCGTGGCGATAAAAACGCAGCCGATGGCGCAGCTGTTGAAGTTATGCGCACGCTACTGAACAAAACAGATATCAGTGGTGAAATTGTCATTGGTGAGGGTGAAATCGATGATGCGCCAATGCTGTACATTGGTGAGCAAGTGGGTATTGGTGGTGATGAAGTAGATATTGCAGTCGACCCGATTGAAGGAACGCGTATGACGGCAATGGGACAATCGAACGCACTAGCCGTACTTGCCGCAGGTGAGAAAGGCTGCTTTCTTAAAGCGCCAGATATGTACATGGAAAAACTGGTTGTTGGCCCTGGTGCAAAAGGCGTAATTGACTTAGAAAAGCCGTTAAAAGAAAACCTAGAGAACGTAGCAAAAGCCCTGAACAAGCCACTTGATACCCTAGTCGTTATTACCCTTGCGAAACCTCGCCACGATGACGTTATTGCAGAAATGCAAGCAATGGGCGTACGTGTTTTTGCGGTGCCTGATGGTGACGTCGCTGCCTCTATTCTAACTTGTATGCCAGACAGTGAAGTGGACATGATGTACTGTATTGGCGGTGCGCCAGAAGGGGTTGTATCAGCAGCGGTAATTCGAGCGCTAGACGGTGACATGCACGGTCGCCTGCTTCCTCGTCACGAAGTAAAAGGCGATACTGAAGAAAACCGCATTTACGGTGCAGATGAACTAAAACGCTGCGATGAAATGGGCGTAAAAGCAAATGTTGTACTCAAAATGGAAGACATGGCTCGTAGCGACAATGTGGTATTTTCAGCTACAGGCATCACTAAAGGTGACTTGCTGGAAGGTATCTCTCGTCAAGGCAATATTGCAACCACAGAAACGCTGCTCGTGCGTGGTCGATGCCGTACTATTCGTCGCATTAAGTCGACTCACTACCTAGATCGTAAAGATCCAGAAGTACGCGATATTATTCTTTAAGCATTTCTCGAGGCTCTCGCTCAGTCTGAGCTTGAGCCTTTCTTTCCGCACAGCCGGACAGTAGATTCTGAATCACCTCGTCCCTCGCCGTTCAGAATGACGGAGACTTTAATTAGCTCTAAATCAAAAGAACTCGTCATTCTAGCGAGCACCAGCGAGACTAAGAATCTGGTAACAGCAAACTCCTATTCTTCCTGCTCGTCTTAGCCACTACACAGCCGGACAGTAGATTCTGAATCACATTCGTTCCTCGTTGTTCAGAATGACGGTGACTTTAATAAGCTCTAAATCAAAAGAACTCGTCATTCTAGCGAGCGCCAGCGAGACTAAGAATCTAGTGGTAACAAGCTCCTATTCTTTCCTGGTCACCTTAACCACTGCTCAACCGGACGATAGGTTCTGAATCACCTCGTTCCTCGCTGTTCAGAATGACGGCTACCATAGCAAGCTCTAAATCGAAAAAACTCGTCATTCTAGCGAGCTCCAGCGAGACTAAGAATCTGGTAACAGCAAACTCCGCTTCTTTCCCGCTCAACTAAGCCACTGCACAGCCGGACAGTAGATTCTGAATCACACTCGTTCCTCGTTGTTCAGAATGACGGTGACTTTAATAAGCTCTAAATTAAAAGAACTCGTCATTCTAGCGAGCTCCAGCGAGACTAAGAATCTAATAGTAACAAGCTCCTATTCTTTCCTGACCACCTTAACCACTGCTCAACCAAAAGATAGATTCTGAATCACCTCGTCCCTCGCCGTTCAGAATGACGACATATATTGGCTCATATGAACATAGCCCCTACAAATCCACACTCAAATTAAGTCAACACTTTTCTTTACTAACCCTATCGCGCATAATATGTACTGACGTATAAATGGTGGGTATATGAAGACCGTAGATAGGATATTGCAAATCGTTAAGCGTGATGGCTCCGTCACTGCAAAACAACTCTCTTCTGAGCTAGGGATGACAACTATGGGGGCTCGTCAGCACCTGCAAAGTTTAGAAGATGATGGCATTCTTTCTATCCATGACGTAAAAGTAAAAGTTGGTCGCCCTGCTCGTCATTGGTCTCTCACTCAAAAAGGTCATGAGCAATTTGCTGACCGTCACGGTGAGTTGACCATTCAGTTTATAGAAGCTGTCGAACATATCTTTGGCAAAGATGGACTGGAAAAAGTCACATCAGAAAGGGAAAAACTCACATTACAAAGTTATCGTCAGCATCTTGAGCAATGCGACTCTCTGCAAAGCAAACTAGAAATACTCGTCACATTAAGAGAGCAAGAAGGCTATATGGCCGAGCTCGAGAAAGATGAGAATGGATTTATCTTGATCGAAAATCACTGTCCGATTTGTAAAGCCGCAACTCGCTGCCCAAGCTTGTGCCAATCAGAATTAAGTGTCTTTCAGTCTTTACTTGGACGTGACACCAAAGTAGAGCGTACCGAACACATCATTAGTGGCCAAAGACGCTGCGTTTACCGCATCCAACAACTGCAGTAACCACCACAACCAAACATCGACATGCCGCACTTATTCAATCTCAAGCTTGAAAGCTTCTCTTATAAGTGAGACGGCTGAAGAATTCATCCTCTCTCCTCTTTCTAGTGGTATAGGCTTTTAGTAACTAAAGGCAATTTCCATAAGGATTTGGAGAGCATCGATGTCTAATCTACGTCATATCCCATCCCAAACGCTTCCTCCATTCGATGAAATGGTTCGAATGGCAGAGCGAGATCCAGAAGCTTTTGAGCAATTTCGTCATGAGATGGCGAAAGAGATGATCGAAAGCGCATCAGAAGATATGAAAGAAAGATTGTGGGCTCAACAAAGCCACATTGATAGAGTCATCAGCACGTGTAAAAACCCTCATCACACCAATGTGGTATTGATGAACGAGTTGCGAAAACAGGTCGTAAAGTTCAAAGCAGCGCTAGAAGGGGAAGCGGCACCGACACAAAAAGCGGATGTGGTTAGCTTAAACGCGTTTAAAGATAGGGATGATTTTTACTGATACTCAGTAGATAGATTGAGAAAGTTAGGGTTCGTTTCTCTTACCAAGGCTAACTTCCACTCACGCTTCCACTGCTTGAGCTGCTTTTCTCGGTTTATAGCATTAGCCATATCGTCGAATAACTCAAAGTAAACGAACTTATGAACGTTGTATTTCTTAGTAAACCCTTCCACCACTCCATTTTTATGTTGCCATATTCTTTGGGGCAGCTGACTGGTAACACCTATGTAGAGAACGGCGTTGTTATTCGACGTTAGGATATAAACGCAAGGTGTCTTATCGATGATTCATTCTCCTTCATTATTCGCTGTTACTTTTCCATTGTAATTCGCAAGCTCAGTCAGTTTATTTCAAACTCGGAGCGCTCTATGCGTAGATTCTGAATCACACTCGTGCCTCGTTGTTCAGAATGACGATGGCTTTCACAGACTCTAAATCAAAGGAGCTCGTCACTCAATCGAGCTTTAGCGAAACTAAGAATCTGGTAACAGCAAGCTCCTATTCTTTCCCGCTCAGCTTAGCCACTGTTCAACCGGATGATAGATTCTGAATCACACTCGTTCCTCTTTGTTCAGAATGACGATGACTTTAAGAGCCTCTAGATCAAAAGAGTCCGTCATTCTAGCGAGCCGCAGCGAAACTAAGAATCTGGTATCAGCAAGCTCCTATTCTTTCCCGCTCAGCTAACCACTGCTCAGCCGGATGATAGATTCTGAGTCACCTCGTTCCTCGCTGTTCAGAATGACGATGGCTTTAACAGTTTCTAAATCAAAAGAGTTCGTCATTCTAGTATATGGACTCCCGAGTTATTACAACTTGTTTAGCGAGAATAGATTAGATGCATGCGTATATTCGGGTTTTAATG